>NZ_JBDJKU010000031.1:0-50749 GCF_039673015.1 Stenotrophomonas sp. TWI1409 | reverse complement strand
GGGGATCGCTCGACTCGTCTGTCGGCTAGTATCCGCAGATGCATGCTTGACGGTCCCTCCACCCTGGCTCCTACATACCTCGTAGGAGCCGGGAGGAACATACAAGCCATGCTCGACTGGGGCTTTCCCTACAAGCCTTACCGCACTCAAGCGATATCCAAGCTGCCTCGCCAGCCAATGCTGAGGCATGCCCAGTCCACGTCTCCTGAGAGGCCGTTGGTCGCAACTGCGGAACGTCTACGCGATCACCACTGTCACTCACCAGCGCCATCGGCACTTTGATGATCCACACCAGGCCGCCGTCGTTGTAGCGGGCCTGCAGTGGATTCAGCAGGAGGGTCGATGCCTTAACCTCGCATGGGCGGTCATGCCAGATCATGTGCATTGGTTGATGCAACTGCGCTCAGGAACCCTTGCCGCGTCGGTCCAGATGATGAAATCCCGCTGCAGCCGACTCATAGGCATCGACGGGCCGCTCTGGCAGCGTGGTTACCATGATCACGCTGTGCGATGTGATGAGTCCCTGAGAAACCAAGCTCTGTACATCGCAGCGAATCCTGTGCGCGCCGGGCTGGCGGCACAGCTCGGCGATCATCCGTTTGCCTGGTGCCGGTGGTTCGATCGATCGCCCTAGAGGCGAGTCAGGGATGGCCGACCCTGTAGAGTCGAGCGATGCTCGACTGGGGCTTACCCTGGGATCCGCAAGTCGAGCATGGCTCGACTCTACAGAAAGGCAGTCGAGCATGGCTCGACTCCACAGTTGGGGGCTTACCAGCGCGGGGTCTTGGTCAGCGGCGGGGCCTGGTGCTGGCGGTCGTAGGCGCGCAGCTCGTCACGGATGTGTGCGATGCGCTGGCGGCCCAGGGCATTGCGGCTGTCATCGAGCACCACGCCATCCAGCAGTTCAGCCATGCGCTGCACCGTCGGCAGCATCTTCTCCCAGGCGTCCAGCGCGGTCAGCGGCGCCGGCAGGGTCAGGAAGAAGGCGATGGCCGGGGTTTCCATGGCACGGATGTTGGCCATGTCGAAGCTGCCCGGCTTCATGATGCTGGCCATCGAGAAGATCGGGCCGCGCTCGGGGTGGCCTTCCACCAGACGGTGGAACACGTTCATGTGGCCGAACACCAGGCCGGTCTTCTCAGCCGCCACCACGATGTCCTCACCACGAAGCTGCTCGCCGGCCCGGGCAGCCACGAACAAGGAGACGATCTTGTCGAAATCCTGGGTGGCGCGCTTGCCGAGATCACTGGCGCCCGGGTCGGTTTCGCCCAGACCAAGTTCGGCCTGCTCGCCTTCCGTGCCCATGCCCGGTTCGACGCGGCCATCGGCCACGGCGACGCCGTCTTCGCCCAGTACCGGTTCGCGGCGCTCGCCGCTGGTCGGTTCCGCGCCTTCCACGCGGCGCCCCTGGGGCTTCTTTTTCGGACGGCCAAACAGGAAGATCGCGGCGATCAACAGCAGGCCGGCGGCCAGGATGCCGATGCGCAACAGTGCCGTGTCGGACATTCGATAGGTTCTCCGGCTAGTTCATTCAGGTAACTAGGATGGCACGTCAGGCCGCGCCCGCCAATCGCGCGGCTTCTTCCAGGTCCACGCTGACCAGGCGGCTGACGCCCGGCTCGCGCATGGTCACGCCCGACAGCTGGTGCGCGGCCTCCATCGTCGCTTTGTTGTGGCTGACGAACAGGAACTGCACCTTTTCGCTCATCTCCTTGACCATGTTGGCCAGGCGGCCGACGTTGGCTTCGTCCAGCGGCGCGTCCACCTCGTCCAGCAGGCAGAACGGCGCGGGGTTCAGCTGGAAGATGGCGAACACCAGCGCCACCGCGGTCATCGCCTTCTCGCCGCCGGACAGCAGCGAGATGCTGGACACGCGCTTGCCCGGCGGACGCGCCATGATGGTCACACCGGTGTCGAGCAGGTCTTCACCGGTCAGTTCCAGGTAGGCGTGGCCGCCACCGAACAGGCGCGGGTACAGCGCCTGCACGCCAGCGTTGACACGATCGAAGGTGTCCTTGAAACGACCGCGGGTCTCGCGGTCGATCTTGCGGATCGCATCTTCCAGGGTTTCCAGCGCCGTGGTCAGGTCGGTGTGCTGCGAATCCAGGTAGTCCGAGCGCTGCGAAGCCTCGCCGTACTCGTGGATGGCGGCCAGGTTGACCGGCTCCAGCCGGCGCATGCGGCCATCGATCTGGTGCACGGCCTGCTCCCAGTCACCCAGGCGGGCGTCCTCGGGCAGTGCGTTGAGCACGTCCTGCAGCACGAACCCGGCCTTCTCCACCGCGCCCTGCAGGGTATCCGCGCTGAGCACCAGCGCCTGCTGGTCCAGCTTGCGCTGCGAAATACGCTCGCGCTGGGCCAGCGCCTGTTCGTCACGCTGGTGACGGGTCTGCTCGTAATTGCGCAGCTCGGCGTCGATGCCGTCCAGCAGCGTGCGCGCCTCGGTCAGCACGCGATCGGCACGCACACGCTCTTCCAGTGCGTTCTGGTGCTCGGCCTGCAGCGACTCGACCGGCGAATCACCTTCGTCCAGCTGCGAATGCAGTTCGCCCAGTCGCGAATCCAACTGCCCGCGCTGGGTACCCATGCGTTCCAGCGCTTGGCTCAGTGAAGCCAGCTGCGCCCGCTGCGATTCCAGGGTCAGCGCCAACGAGTGCGAGCGCTCGCGCACCGCTCGCGCGGCGTCTCTGGCCAGGTCGCGGGCCTCGGTCAGCTGGCGGCGCTCACCCTCCAGCCGTTGCCGGGTCGATTCCAGGTCGCCCATGCTGCTGACCGCGTTTTCCAACCGCGACCGCGCTTCACGCGCCTGCTCGTTGTTGGCTTCCAGCGTTTCCTGCAGCTGCTTCAGTTCACCTTCGATGCGGTCGATGCGCGTTCGCGCCGCCTCCACCTTGCCCTGCTGTCCCTGCAATTGGCCAGCCAGTTCAGAGACCGCACGATGGGCCTGGTACAGCGCACGCTGCGCGTCTTCGCGCTGCTGCTCAGCGGCCTGCAACTGCTCGCGGAAACCACTCAGCTGTTCTTCCAGCTCGGCTTCGCGATCCTGCAGTTGCTCGATCTGCTCACGCAGCTCGTTGATCTCACGTTCGCGCAGCAGCGCGCCCTGCTGGGCCGCACCGGAGCGCGACACGCGCAGCCAGCCCTGGCCCAGGCGCTCGCCGCTCTGGGTGATGATCGAATCGCCTTCCGGAAGACTGCCCTGCAACACCTTCGCCTCGGACAGGTCCTTGGCTGCGTGCAGGTGCGCCAGCAGGCGACGGATCGCGGCCGGGCCACGCACGCGGGCCGCCAGCGAGGTTGGCGCGACCTTCAGGTCCGCGCCATCGTTGGCAACCAGCGCGATGTGGCCCTCGCCCAATTCGCCGAGGGCATCGACCAGGCTGGCCGGATCATCAACCAGCACGCCTTCGATCAATTGGCCGAGCGCGCTTTCCACCGCGTTTTCCCAGCCGGCATCAACGTCCAGGCGTTCGCCGACACGCGCCGCCGAATCCAGTCCACGCGCCTTCAACCAGGCCACGGCCGCGCCCTGCTCCTGGCCCAGCGCGGCCTGCTGCAGGGTTTCCAGTGAAGCCAGGCGACCGCGCAGGCCATTGGCCTGCTTGCGCAGTTCGGCCAGTTCGTTCTGGCCATTGCGCTGCTGTTCCTGCACCGCCGCCACGCCCTGCTTGCGCAGCTCGACGTCTTCACTCAGTTCATCCAGCGCGGTCTTCTGCGTGTCGTGCTGCAGGTGCAGCTGCTCGAAGGCTTCTTCCAACGCGTCCACGTCCAGCCCGGCGCGCTCGGCGGCCAGGGCTTCACGACGCCGGTCGGCATCGAGGATCTGCTTGTCCAGGTAGTCCACGCGCGTGCGCTCGACATCGCCGGCGCGCGACGCCTCCGAACTCTGCGAGGTGTGCTGCTCCCAGCGCTGCTGCCAGCTGGCCAGCCGGTCCTCGGCCTCGCGCAGGCTTTCCTGCTTGATCTCGTTCTCTTCCTGCAGTTCTTCCAGCTGCGGGGTGGCGGCCTCCACCGCCTCGCGCAGCACCATCAGCTTGGCCTCGTCGCCGCTGATGTGCTGGCCCAGTTCGGCCAACGCCTGGCGGGTTTCATCGCGCGCCTTGTGCAGGCGCTGCGACAGCTCGCGCTGGTGCTGGATCTGCTGCTCCAGGCGCGCCAGCGTGCTGCCGACCTGGTAAACCGCAGCCTGCGCGGTGTTGAGCGCGTCGGCGGCCTCTTCGCGTCGAACGCGCGAGGTCTCGATGCGGGCCTCGGCATCACGCTGATCGGCGATCAGCTGCTGCAGCTTGGTCTCTTCCTGCGACAGCCCTTCGCGCAGCTTGGACAGGCGACCGTCCAACCCGCGGAATTCCAGGGCCTTCCACTCGGCATCCTTGACCCTGCGCTCTTCCTGCAGCGCCTGGTACTGCTCGGCCTGCTTGGCCTGGCGCTTGAGGTGTTCGAGCTGCTTGCTGATCTCGTCGCGCAGGTCGCCCAGCCGGTCCAGGTTCTCGCGGGTGTGGCGGATGCGGGTCTCGGTCTCCTTGCGGCGCTCCTTGTACTTGGAGATGCCGGCCGCCTCCTCCAGGTACACGCGCAGGTCTTCCGGGCGCGCCTCGATGATCTGGCTGATCATGCCCTGTTCGATGATCGAGTAGCTGCGCGGGCCCAGGCCGGTGCCGAGGAACAGGTCGGTGATGTCGCGGCGGCGGCACTTGGTGCCGTTGAGGTAATAGTTGCTGGTGCCGTCGCGGCTGACCGTGCGCTTGACCGAGATTTCGTTGAACGAGGCGTACTCGCCCGAGATCGTGTGGTCGGAGTTGTCGAAGATCAGCTCGACGGTGGCCTGCGAGACCGGCTTGCGGGCATTGGAACCGGAGAAGATCACGTCGGTCAGCGAGTCGCCGCGCAGGCGGCTGGCCGAGCTCTCGCCCATGACCCAGCGCACGGCGTCGATGATGTTCGACTTGCCGCAGCCATTGGGGCCCACCACGCCGGTCATGTTGGTCGGCAGGTGCAGGGTGGTCGGATCGACGAACGACTTGAAGCCGGACAGCTTGATCGTGGAAAGACGCATAGGGGTTCCGGACTGGGGCCGGCAAGCGGCCTGCGTTTACCCTCCAAGTCATTGATCCTGCTGGGATCGATGCCCGTGGAACGGGTGTGACGCCCTGAGTATACCGATGTGGCCGTGTTCTACGAATGGGCGTGGAACATTGTCCAGCCCCACCCCGTCGGCCGGACGTGGCCCGACGCCACGAAACGGAGCCATAAAACAAAACGGGCACCCTTGCGGGCGCCCGTTCTGCGGTGATTCCAGGCCTTGCGGCGTGGGATCAGGCTTCGGCGACGACGACGACCTTGACGGTGGTCTCGACGTCGGCGTGCAGGTGGACCAGCACGTCGTATTCGCCGATGTTGCGGAAGGCGCCTTCGCCCAGGATGACTTCGCTCTTGCTGACCGGCAGGCCGGCAGCGGTGAAGGCATCGGCGATTTCGCGGGCGCCGACCGAGCCGTACAGCTTGCCTTCGGTCGAAGCGTTGGCCGGGATGGTCACGCTCGCGCCTTCCAGCTTGGCCTTGCGGGCGTCAGCGTCGGCGTGGATGGCCTGGGCCTTGGCTTCGTATTCGGCGCGCTTGGCTTCGAACTCGGCCTTGTTGCTCTCGGTGGCCGGAACGGCCTTGCCCTGCGGCACGAGGAAGTTACGGCCGTAGCCCGGCTTCACGTCGACCAGGTCGCCCAGATTGCCGAGGTTGGTGACTTTCTGCAGGAGGATCAGCTGCATGGTATTGCTCCAGATAAGTTATTCGTTAGCGAGGCGATGCCCCGCAACAAAGGCTGTCCGAATAGCTGGCACAGCGGGGGCGGCACCGGGCCGCCCCGCCGGGCATCAGACGTCGTGGTTGTCGGTGTACGGGATCAGGGCCAGGAAGCGAGCGCGCTTGACGGCGGTCGCCAGCTGACGCTGGTACTTCGACTTGGTACCGGTGACGCGGCTCGGCACGATCTTGCCGTTCTCGGTCAGGTACTGGCGCAGGGTGTTGAGATCCTTGTAGTCGATCTCCTTCACACCTTCAGCCGTGAACTTGCAGAACTTGCGGCGACGGAAGAACTTGGACATGGGAAGGCTCCTTAGGCGGCGGAAGCGGCGTCGTCGCCGGCTTCGTTGTCAGCGGTGGTGGTGGACTCGCCTTCTTCGTCGTCACGACGACGGCGCTCACCGCGCTCCGGCTTGTCACCCTTCTCGTCCTTGCTCTTCATGATCAGCGACTGCTCGGTGTCAGCCTCGTCACGCTTGATGACCAGGTTGCGCAGCACGGCGTCGTTGAAGCGGAAGCTTTCGGTCAGTTCGTTCAGAACGGCCTGGTCGGCTTCGATGTTCATCAGCACGTAGTGGGCCTTCACCAGGTTCTGGATCGGGTACGCCAGCTGGCGGCGGCCCCAGTCTTCCAGACGGTGGATGGTGCCGTTGCCGTTCTCGACCAGCGACTTGTAGCGCTCGATCATGGCCGGGACCTGCTCGCTCTGGTCCGGGTGGACCATGAACACGATTTCGTAATGACGACTCATGTTTTTTCTACCTTTCGGATGTGGCCTCGCGGCCGGACAGCCCCCCGCCGTTGAGACCGCGGTGGGGCAAGGATTCCCGCCAGGAAGGCAGGAAGCCGCGCATTATGGCGCAGATGGGGTGACTGGGCAACCGGCGGGTCACAGGGCAACCTGAACCGGGGGCAGCCTTCATGCCAGCCAAGGCTGGCCGCTACCGGAGCCCCGCACAGTCCACGAATCCGCCTGGATTCACCCCAGGTCGACGTGAAGGCGGTGCTGGCCGCATTCCAGGCACTGGAACAGGCAGCCAATCATCTCCCCGTCCCGGCTCAGGTGTTCAAGCACCCAGTCGGCGTCGCGCGGATTGACCTCGACCACGTCGGGCCGGACCTCGTCGAGGATGGGCAGCAGATCTTCGCTGCCGGCGTAACCGAGGAAGGCGCAGGGCCGCTCACAATGGCTGAGCCAGACCGACTGCTGCCAGGACGAGTAGCCCGGGGTGCGCTCGCAGATCTCCAGCAGCAGCTCGCGGGCGATGGTCGGCGGCGGATCGGCCGGATCCGGGGATACCCCCTCGATATCGCTCCAGCCGGTGAATTCACCCTCGTAACTGACCGCTGCCCTGCCATCGGCAATACACCAGGGGCACAGGTAATCGGGGCTCAGAACGGAGTAGAACGGCCCCCGGTAGCGCAGTGTGCGCGGCTGACCGCAGCAGTCGCAGACCCCGTCGACCTCTTCGAAGGAGAGGGCGTAGGCATTGGGGTGATAAATGAAAAGCGGTCGTTCCATCCGTGGATCCCTTCCCTGCCGACCAAGGTTGGCATCTACCAGCGCCCGGCCATGCCCGGCGGACGCCAGAACCAGCCCTCAGGCCTTGTCGGCGTCGGTGGTGAAGCTTTCACCGCAGCCACACTCGGCGGTGGCGTTCGGGTTGCTGAACGTGAACGTTTCGCTCAGGCCGTGCTTGCCGAAGTCGATCACGGTGCCGTCCACCAGCGCCAGGCTCTTGGCATCGACATAGATCTTCACGCCGTCCTGGTCGAACACGGTATCGCCCTCGCGCTCGTCGCGGGCCAGGTCGGTGATGTGACCCCAGCCCGAGCAACCGGTCTTGGTCACGCCGAAACGCAGGCCCAGCGCGCCGGGGGTCTGGGCGACAAAGCGCTGCACGCGCTCGAAGGCAATGGGGGTCAGGCTGACGGCCATGGGGCTACTCCATAGGTACGGGGACATTATAAGGAGCCGTTGCCACGAAAAATGCCTCGCAAGCAGAACGCTGCAACCGGTAAACTCCCGTGTTCACAGATCGAGTCGATCAGCAGAGGATTCAAGTCATGACGGTGGTCAGCGTTGAACATGCGCTTGCCGGGAAGATCCCGGAAGGCGGCGAAGTCACGGTACGCGGATGGGTGCGCACGGTGCGCGGTTCAGCGAATCTGGCCTTCGTGAATGTGAGCGACGGCTCCTGCTTCGCCCCGATCCAGGTCGTGGCCGGCGACAGCCTGGCCAACTTCGACGAAATCAAGCGCCTGACCAGCGGCTGCTCGGTCATCGCCACCGGCACCCTGGTGAAGTCGCAGGGCAAGGGCCAGTCGTTCGAGATCCAGGCCAGCACGCTGGAAGTGGTCGGCTGGGTCGAAGACCCGCTCACCTACCCGATCCAGCCCAAGCCGATGTCGCCGGAGTTCCTGCGCGAAGTGGCGCACCTGCGCCCGCGCACCAACCTGTTCGGCGCGGTCACCCGCATCCGCAACTGCCTGGCCCAGGCCGTGCACCGTTTCTTCCACGAGAACGGCTTCAACTGGATCAGCACCCCGATCATCACCACCTCCGACGCCGAGGGCGCCGGCCAGATGTTCCGCGTGTCCACCCTGGACATGGTGAACCTGCCGCGTGACGAGAAGGGCGCGATCGATTTCAGCCGCGACTTCTTCGGCAAGGAAACCTTCCTGACCGTGTCCGGCCAGCTGAACGTCGAGGCCTACTGCCTGGCGCTGAGCAAGGTCTACACCTTCGGCCCGACCTTCCGCGCCGAGAACAGCCACACCACCCGCCACCTGGCGGAGTTCTGGATGATCGAGCCGGAAATCGCCTTCGCCGACCTGGCCGAAGACGCGCGCCTGGCCGAAGAGTTCCTGAAGTACCTGTTCCGTGCGGTGCTGAACGAGCGTGGCGACGACCTGGCCTTCATCGCCGAGCGCGTGGACAAGAACGCGATCACCAAGCTGGAAGACTTCATCAATGCGCCGTTCGAGCGCATCGACTACACCGATGCGGTCAGCCTGCTGCAGAAGTCCGGCAAGAAGTTCGACTTCCCGGTCGAATGGGGCCTGGACCTGCAGACCGAGCACGAACGCTGGCTGACCGAAGAACACGTCGGCCGCCCGGTGGTGGTGACCAACTATCCGGAGCACATCAAGGCCTTCTACATGCGCCTGAACGACGACGGCAAGACCGTTGCCGCGATGGACGTGCTGGCCCCGGGCATCGGCGAGATCATCGGCGGCAGCCAGCGCGAAGAGCGCCTGGACGTGCTGGACGCGCGCATGGCCCAGTTCGGCCTGGATCGTGAGCACTACAGCTGGTATCGCGACTTCCGCCGCTATGGTTCGGTGCCGCACGCCGGCTTCGGCCTGGGCTTCGAACGCCTGGTGGTGTACGTCTGCGGGCTGTCCAACATCCGCGATGCGATCCCCTACCCGCGCGCCCCGGGCAGCGCGGACTTCTAAGCCCCACACGACCACGGAGGTACCGCTCCCATGACCCTGTTCTTCGCCCTCTGTTTCGTCGGCGTTGCAGTGGCCGGGTTCAGTGCCTTCGTGATCTTCTGGCCGCTGACCCTGGTGCACGTACGCGATCGCCATCCGGCGCTCGCCGAGCGCTTCGGCAGCGGTGCCTTCCTCAAGCCCGATGCCCTGGCCTGGCTGCTGCGCCGTGACTATCGCCAGCAGCCGGACCGCTCGCTGTCCGGGCTGGCGACGCCGGCCTGGGTATCGCTGCTGACCCTGCTGGCCGGACTGGGCATGGCCGCCCTGCTCTGGCTGGCCTCGCTCTGGTAACACATCCATGAATGACATCACCGCCTCGCGCGACAGCTGGTGGCTGGCCAGCCTCGGCAACACCCTGATCTGGGCGCGCCTGCGCGTGCGCCCGGCCGGCACCGCCGAAGTGCTCGACAGCGATGGCAACACGCTGAGCTATGACAGCGAAGACACCGCGCGTTCGCAGCTGTTCGACGCCGAATTCGTCGAGTACGACGGCCTGGACGAGGAAGACGCGCTGGTGCGCGGCTTCAGTCTGCACGAAGTGCAGCCGCCGCAGGCCGACAGCGATGAGGGCCTGCGCGGCCGCATGATCCAGTCGCTGGGCGGGCGCGCCTGACCCCTGCATGTTCACCCCGCGCGCCTTCGCCGAGACCGACCTGCTCTGGCTGGACCGCCTGCTGGCGCGCGACCCGTTCGTTACCGTGCTTACGCCCGGCAGCGATGGCCTGCCGGAGCTGACCCGGATGCCGGTGCTGTACCGGCGTGACGGCGACCAGATCGAACTGCGCGGCCACTGGGCGCGCGCCAACCCGCAGTCGCGCCACCGCGGCGCGGCCAAGGTACTGATCGATGGTCCGCATGGCTACGTCTCGGCCAGCTGGTATCCGGACAAGGAACCCGCTGCGCGGGTACCCACCTGGAACTACGCCGCTGCCGAGCTGCGTGGCCAGCTGCAGACCTTCGACGATACCGAGGCGCTGGCCGAACTGGTCGGCGGGATCAGCGACCGCTTCGAAGCGAGTGTCGGCCAGGCCTGGCAGTTCGATGCCACGCGTGCCGAACATGGCCCGGAGCTGCGCGCCATCGTCGGCTTCCGTTTCCAGGTCGAACAGGTGCAGCTGAAGCTCAAGCTGAGCCAGAACCATCCCGATGCGAACCAGCGCGCGGTGATCACCGAACTGGAACAGCTGGGCACCCCCGCTTCCACCGAGTTGGCGCAGTGGATGCGCTGGCACCGCGAACAGGCCGCCCGCAGCGACTGAACGCCCCAGATTCCCGCGACGACGCAGCCGGGCGGCTGCGGCGAGCCCCCACCCGACGCCAGGGACCCATACATGAAAGACATCCACAAACTGCTGCAGAACAACCGCGACTGGGCCGACCGCATCGAGAAGGAAGACCCCGAGTTCTTCCACCAGCTCGCCAAGCAGCAGCACCCCGAATACCTGTGGATCGGCTGTTCCGATTCGCGCGTGCCGGCCAACCAGATCATCGGCATGGCCCCGGGTGAAGTGTTCGTGCACCGCAACGTCGCCAACGTGGTCGCCCACACCGATCTGAACTGCCTGAGCGTGGTGCAGTACGCGGTAGACCAGCTGAAGGTGAAGCACATCCTGATCGTCGGCCACTACGGCTGCGGCGGCGTGCATGCCTGCCTGCACAACACCCGCGTCGGCCTGGCCGACAACTGGCTGCGCCACGTTGGCGACGTGATGCAGAAGCACACCGGCATCCTCGATGCGATCGAGACCGACGAGCTAAAGCACGCACGCCTGTGCGAACTGAACGTGATCGAGCAGGTGGCCAATCTGTGCCGCTCGACCATCGTGCAGGACGCCTGGGCCCGCGGCCAGAAGCTGATGGTGCACGGCTGGGTCTACAGCCTGAAGGACGGACGCGTGCGCGAGATGGGCATCGACGTCGGTTCGCAGGAAGAACTGCAGCCGGCCTACGAAAAGGCCCTGTCCTACGTCCCGCGCAAGGGCAAGCGCGACTGATCCCTTACGGATGACCACCATGCTCGCTTCGCCGATCAACCTGCACGCCTGGATCGAAGAAAACCGCCACCTGCTGAAGCCGCCGGTGGGCAACAAGATGATCGACAACGGAGACTTCATCGTGATGGTGGTGGGCGGGCCGAACTCGCGTACCGACTTCCACTACGACGAAGGCCCCGAGTGGTTCTACCAGCTCGAAGGCGAGATGGTGCTGAAGGTGCAGGAAGACGGCGCAGTGCGCGACATTCCGATCCGCGCCGGCGAGATCTTCCTGCTGCCGGCAAAGGTTCCGCACTCGCCGCGGCGCCCGCCCGGTGGTATCGGTCTGGTGGTCGAGCGCAAGCGCCTGCCGCACGAGATGGACGGCGTGATCTGGCATTGCGAACGCTGCAACCACAAGCTGCACGAAGAGTATTTCCCGCTGCAGAACATCGAAACCGACCTGCCCAAGGTATTCGCGCGTTACCACGCCAGCCTGGAACTGCGTACCTGCAGCGAGTGCGGGCACGTGGACCCGCTGCCGGCGCCAGCGGTCGGCTGAGCCTCGAACGGTAGTCGCCCACCCTGGTGGGCGCATGCTCGCCCCCGCTCTGGTAGATGCCCACCTTGTAGATGCCCACCTTGGTGGGCGCTTGCTTGTACGTGCGCCAACCAAGGTTGGCGACAACCGGGTCATGCGGCGCTGGCGTTGGGTTGGCAGCTACCGGGCCATGCCCCAGGCGCTACACTGGCGGTCCCGTTGCAGCCTGTTGCCCGACCATGTCCGACCTGCTCAGCCGCACCCACGCCATTGCCCTGGACGCCGCCGATCCGCTGCGCCCGCTGCGCAATGAATTCCTGATTCCGCGCCATGGCGGCGGCGAGCAGACCTACTTCGTCGGCAACTCGCTGGGCCTGCAGCCGCGTGGCGCGCAGGCGGCCGTGCAGGAAGTGATGAAGCAGTGGGGTGAGCTGGCGGTGGAAGGCCACTTCACCGGCCCGACGCAGTGGCTGTCCTACCACCGCCTGGTGAGCGCGCAGCTGGCCCGCGTGGTCGGTGCGCTGCCCAGCGAGGTGGTTGCAATGAACACGCTGAGCGTGAACCTGCACCTGATGATGGTCAGCTTCTACCGGCCCACGGCCGAGCGCCCGGTGATCCTGATGGAAGCCGGCGCATTCCCGACCGATCGCCACGCGGTGGAAGCACAGATCCGCTTCCATGGTTTCGACCCGGCCGAGTGCCTGGTGGAAGTGCAGCCGGACGAGGCCAACGGCACGATTTCACTGACCGCGATCGAGCATGCCATCGCCGAGCACGGTTCACGCCTGGCGCTGGTGCTGTGGCCCGGCGTGCAGTACCGCACCGGCCAGGCCTTCGACCTCGATGCGATCACCCGCGCCGCACGCCTGCAGGGCGCGCGTATCGGCTTCGACCTGGCACACTCGGTCGGCAACCTGCCGCTGCGCCTGCATGACGTGGCCCCTGATTTCGCCGTGTGGTGCCACTACAAGTACCTCAACAGCGGCCCGGGCGCGGTTGCCGGCGCCTTCGTCCACGAGCGCCATCACCGCGACACCAGCCTGCCGCGCTTTGCCGGCTGGTGGGGCCATGAGGAATCCACCCGCTTCCAGATGGCACCGCAGTTCACGCCGGCCATCGGTGCCGAAGGCTGGCAGCTGAGCAATCCGCCAATCCTCGGCCTGGCGCCGCTGCGCGCCTCGCTGGACCTGTTCGAGCGCGCCGGCATGGAGGCGCTGCGCAGCAAGTCGCTGGCACTGACCGGCATGCTCGAAGCACTGGTCCGTGCGCGCCTGTCCGGCGTGCTGGACATCATCACCCCGGCCGAGCCGCAGCGCCGTGGCTGCCAGTTGTCGCTGCGCGTGATCGGTGGCCGCGAGCGCGGCCGTGCGCTGTTCGAGCATCTGCGCGGCATCGGCGTGCTCGGCGACTGGCGCGAACCCGACGTGATCCGCATCTCGCCCACGCCGCTCTACAACCGCTACCTGGACGTGCACCACTTCGTCGAGGAAGTGGAAGCCTGGGCCGGCCTCTAAGCCGGCCCCTCCCCTACTGCTGGACAGTTCGTTGATCGCACACGCTTCCCGCTCGTTGAGCATTATCGGTGCCGGCCTTGCCGGGTCCCTGCTGGCCATCCTGCTGTCACGCCAGGGCTGGCGCATCACCTTGTACGAACGCCGCGGCGATCCACGCGTGGCCGACTACGAGAGCGGCCGCTCGATCAACTTGGCGTTGGCCGAGCGTGGGCGCAACGCACTGCGTCAGGCGGGCGTGGAAGACGAGGTGATGGCGCGCGCGGTGATGATGCGCGGGCGCATGGTGCACCCGCGCGAGGGCGAACCGCAGCTGCAGCGCTATGGCCGCGACGACAGCGAAGTGATCTGGTCGATCCACCGCAGCGACCTGAACACCACGCTGCTGGAGCTGGCCGAACAGGCCGGCGCCACCGTGCACTTCCATCGCCGCCTGCACACCGTCGATTTCGATGCGGGTTACGCACGCTTCATCGATGACCGTGACGACAGCCCGCACGACATCCGTTTCGACACCCTGATCGGTGCCGACGGTGCCGGTTCGGCACTGCGTGCGGCGATGAACCGGCGCGCGCCGCTGGGTGAGGACATCGCCTTCCTCGACCACTCCTACAAGGAGCTGGAGATCCCGCCGGCTGCCGATGGCAGCTTCCGCATCGAGCGCAATGCACTGCACATCTGGCCGCGCGGCCACTACATGTGCATCGCCCTGCCCAACCATGAAGGCACCTTCACCGTCACTCTGTTCCTGCCCAACCAGGGCGACCCCAGCTTCGCCACGGTCAACACCGGCGCACAGGCCGAGGCGCTGTTCGCGCGCGAGTTCGCCGACACCCTGCCGTTGATCCCGAACCTGCGCGCGGACTGGGAGCAGCATCCGCCGGGCCTGCTTGGCACGCTCACTCTGGAACGCTGGCACCAGCAGGGCCGCGCCGTGCTGATCGGCGACGCCGCGCATGCGATGGTGCCGTTCCATGGCCAGGGTATGAACTGCGCGTTCGAGGACTGCGTTGCGCTGGCCCGTCACCTGATGGAGGCCGATGATCTGGAAGGCGCGTTCGCCGCGTTCGAAGCCGAGCGCAAGCCAAATGCGCGCGCAATCCAGCAGATGGCGCTGGAGAACTACCTGGAGATGCGCGACCGCGTGGCCGATCCCGCCTTCCTGCTGCAGCGCGAGCTGGAACAGGAACTGCAGCGGCGCTGGCCGACCCGCTTCGTACCGCACTACACGATGGTCACTTTCCTGCACACGCCGTACGCCGAGGCGCTGCGCCGCACCGAACTGCAGCGCGACATGCTGGTGGCCGCCACCGCCGGTCACGATTCACTGGACAACATCGACTGGACCGCACTGGAAGCACAGATCCACGCCCAGCTGCCGGTCCTGGAGGGCGCGCACTGATGGCTGACAGCTTCCTGTTCTACGACCTGGAAACCTTCGGCCAGGACCCGCGGCGCACGCGCATCTCGCAGTACGCCGCCATCCGCACCGACGCCGACCTCAACGAAATCGACACCCCGGTCAGCTTCTTCGTGCGCCCGGCCGATGACCTGCTGCCCTCACCGATGGCCACCCTGGTCACCGGCATCACCCCGCAGCAGGCACTGGCCGAGGGCATCAGCGAGGCCGAAGCCTTCGATCGCATCAACGAGCAGCTGTCGCGCCCCGGCACCTGTGCGCTGGGCTACAACACGCTGCGCTTCGACGATGAGTTCGTACGCTACGGGCTGTTCCGCAACTTCCACGACCCATACGAACGCGAGTGGCGCAACGGCAATTCGCGCTGGGACCTGCTGGACATGCTGCGGCTGATGCGCGCGATGCGCCCGGAGGGTATCCAGTGGCCGCTACGCGAGGACGGCGCCACCTCGTTCAAGCTCGAACACCTGGCCGAAGCCAACAACGTGCGCGAAGGCGATGCGCACGAAGCGCTGTCCGACGTGCGCGCCACCATCGGCATGGCGCGGCTGTTCAAGCAGTCGCAGCCACGCCTGTGGGACTACGCACTGAAGCTGCGTGACAAGCGCTTCGTCGGCAGCCTGCTGGACGTGGCCGCGATGAAGCCGGTACTGCACATTTCCATGCGCTACCCGGCCAGTCGCCTGTGCGCAGCCCCGGTGCTGCCGCTGGCCGCGCACCCGACCATCAACAACCGGGTGATCGTGTTCGACCTGGAAGGCGAGATCGACGACCTGCTGGAACTGCCGGCCGAGGTGATCGCGCAGCGCCTGTACATGCGCGCCAGCGAGCTGCCCGAAGGCGTGGCGCGGGTGCCGCTGAAGGAAGTACATCTGAACAAGGTGCCGGCGCTGATCGCCTGGAACCACCTGCGTGCCGATGACCACGCGCGCCTCGGCCTGGACGTGGCTGCGATCGAGGCCAAGGTGGAACGGCTGCGCGCGTTCGCCCCACAGCTGGCCGAGAAGGCCCGGCAGGTCTACAACCAGCCCCGCGCCGCCATCGTGGCCGACGTCGATGGCTCGCTGTACGACGGCTTCCTCGGCAATGGCGACAAGCCGCTGCTTGCACTGGCACGCACCACCGCGCCGGAGCAGCTGGCCGCGCTGGAAGGCCGTTTCCGCGACCCGCGCCTGCCGGAGCTGCTGTTCCGCTACCGCGCGCGCAATCATCCCGACAGCCTCGCGCCGGCTGAACGCCAGCGCTGGCAGGATTACCGCCGCCAGCGCCTGCTCGGAGATGGCGGGCTGGGCGAACTCAACCTGCCCCAGTACCAGCAGCAGCTCGATGCACTGGCCGCTGAAGCGCCCGACGACGCGCGGCGCCAGGCCCTGCTGCAATCGCTGCGCGACTGGGGCCAGCACCTGCAGGAGACCTTGTGAGTACCTATTTCTCGGACGCCAGCTTCAAGTTCCTGCGCAGCCTGGCGCGGCATAACGACAAGGCGTGGTTCAACGACCACCGCCAGCAGTATGAAGACCACGTGCGGCAGCCATTCCTGCGCCTGCTGGGTGACCTGCAGCCGGCGCTGGCCGAGGTCAGCGACCACTTCCGCGCCGATACCCGCGGCGTCGGCGGCTCGCTGTTCCGCATCCATCGCGACGCGCGCTTCTCCAACGACAAATCCCCGTACAAGACCTGGCAGGGTGCACGCCTGTTCCATGAGCGCCGCCGCGAGGTGGCCGCGCCCTCGTTCTACGTGCACCTGCAGCCGGGCGAGAGCTTCGTCGGTGCCGGCCTGTGGCATCCGGAACCGGAGACCCAGCGCCGCGTGCGCCACTTCATCCTCGACAACCCGGGCAGCTGGAAGGCCGCAGCGCATGCACCGGCCCTGCGCAAGCGCTTCGACTTCGAAGAGAGCGAGAAGCTGGTGCGTCCGCCGCGCGGCTTCCCGGCCGACTTCGAATTCATCGACGACCTCAAGCACCGCAACTGGGTGATGTGGCGCTCGCTGGACGACGCCACCATGACCAGCCCGCGCCTGCTGTCCACGCTGGGCAAGGACCTGGCCGCGCTCGGCCCGTTCGTCGACTACCTGTGCGCGGCGCTGGACCTGGAATTCTGATGCCGTTGGCACAGCAACGCCGCACGCTGGGCCGCACCGGCCTGGCGGTTTCGCCGGTGGGCCTTGGCTGCTCCGGCTTCTGGGGGCATCGCCGCTTCCCGGAACAGTCGGCCGCGCACGTGGTCGAGCAGGCACTGGCACAGGGCGTGAACCTGTTGGACACCGGCCACAACTATTCCGGTTTCCACGCCGAGCCGCGACTGGGCCGCATCCTGCGCCCGTTGCTGAAGCGATACCCGCGCGAGTCGCTGGTGATTTCCAGCAAGGGCGGCACGCTGACCGGCCAGGCCGGCGTCAGCGGCGCCGAGCAACGCAATTTCTCGCCGGCAGCCATCACTGCCAGCTGCGAGGCCTCGCTGCGCAACCTCGGCCTGGATTACCTGGATATCTACCAGCTGCACGGTGCCAGCCAGCACGACATCAACGATGACCTGCTGGCCGCGCTGCAACGCCTGCGCGAACGCGGGCTGATCCGGCACACCGGCATCAATACGCACACGGCATCGACCCTGCGCTGGATGATCGACCATCCCACGCTGTTCGACGTGGTGCTTCTGGACTACAACGCCCTGCAGCAGGACCGTGAACCCCTCATCGACCAGTTGCACGCGGTGGGCATCGGCGTACTGGCCGGCACCGTGCTGGCGCAGGGCCATCTGCTGCCACCACGCCCGCGCCTGCCACGACCGGCGGATGCCTGGTACCTGGCCAGGGCCTGGCTCAAACCGAGCAGCCGCACACTGATGCACAGCGCACGCAACATGCGGAAGGCACTCGCCGCCATCCGCAGCCAGCGCCCGGCCCAGACCGCGTTTGCCTACGCCCTGGGCCATCCCGGCGTGGCCAGTGGCATCCTGGGCACCACCCGCACCGGCAGCCTGGACGAAGTACTGGCGACGCGGCTTGAGGCACTGACCGCAGCCGAACGCCAGCAGCTGGTGGACGCCTTCGGTGATGGCCGCGGATCTCCCAGTCATTGAGTCTTCACCCCATGCTGCTGCGGTTGCGGCAGTCTGGGCGGCATGAAGAAACTCACCGCACTCGTTGGGCTGCTGGTCCTGGCCTTGGCCGCCTGGTGGTTCGGCGGCCCGTACATGACCGTCAATGGCCTGTCCAAGGCCATTGAGCAACGCGACACCGCGCGCCTGGAGCGTTACGTCGATTTCCCGCGCGTGCGCAGCAGCCTGCGCGCGCAGCTCAATGACTATCTGGTGCGCCAAGCCGGCCCGGATGTGGCGGCCAGCCCGTTCGGTGCCCTGCTGTACGGGCTGGGCGACCAGCTTGGTGGTGCCGCGGTGGACACCATGGTGACCCCGACCGGGATCGGCGCGATGCTGCAGGGTCACGTGCTGTGGAAGCGCGGCCGCAATGAACTGCAGGGCGGCGATGCCTTCGGCGCGACCGAACCCGCACGGCCGCTGAAGCATGCCGAACATCATTTCGAAGCGCTGGACCGCTTCGTGATCGATGTCGATCGCGGCCCCGGCCAGCCGCCGATGAAGGTGGTGCTGGAACCGCAGGGCCTGCGCTGGAAAGTGGTGGACCTGCAGCTGGGGATGTCGGGCAGCCCTTGACGGGACCCGTGGCCTGACGGCAATGCCAACCAAGGTTGGCGACTACCAGGGCACGGCGCTCTGGTAGGTGCCCACCTTGGTGGGCATGGATGCATGGCAGTGCCAACCAACGGTTGGCACCCACCCGGCATGGTTTCACCCCTCGTTGGCAACGCCATGCGGCACGTGGCCGGCGGCTACATGCTCTCGGGCGCTGTCGATGTTGTGCTGCGAATCATCGAAGAAGATGTCGGCGCCGAACGCCTGCAGGAACGGGCCCTTGTGGCGGCCACCGAGGAACAGCGCTTCGTCCAGGCGCACACCCCACTCACGCAGGGTGCGGATCACCCGTTCGTGCGCAGGTGCCGAACGCGCGGTCACCAGTGCGGTGCGGATTGGTGCACTGTCTCCGGCCGGGAACACTTCCTGCAGCGTGTGCAGCGCCGACAGGAAGCCACGGAACGGCCCGCCGCTGAGCGGCTCGCGGGCGCGCTCGCGTTCGTGGCGGCCAAAGGCTTCCACGCCCTGCTCGCGCGAAATGCGCTCACTCTCGTCGCCGAAGATCACGGCGTCACCGTCAAAGGCGATGCGCAGCTGGCCGGCCGGGCGACCGGTATCGATCTGGTCGGCCGCCGCAGCGGCGGTCTCGCCCGGCGGCTTGGGCAGGATGGTCGCCGCCGCGATGCCATGGCGCAGCGCGCTGCGCACCGATTCGGGGTTGGCCGACAGGAACAGGTCGGTGCCGAATGGCTTCACGTACGGCCAGGTCGGCTCGCCGGCGGTGAACGTTGCGCGGATGATGCCCAGGCCGTAGTGCTGGATCGAATTGAAGATGCGCAGGCCGGTATCGGCCGAATTGCGCGACAGCAGGATCACCTCGACCCGCGGGTTCTCCGGGCTGGCGCCCTGATTCAGCGCCAGCAACTTGCGCACCACCGGGAAGGCCACGCCGGGCCCGAGGATATCGTCCTCGTGCTGGCGCTGGAATTCGGCATAGGCCGCCACGCCATCGCTCTCGAACAGCGCATGGCTTTCCTCGAGGTCGAACAGGGCGCGCGAGGTCACCGCGACGGTCAGCAAACGGGGGGAGTTGTCGCCCATCGGTGGGGGTCCTTCAAGCGGTCGGCGGGGCCGGCCGCCTATTGTCGTCAAAAAACGAACTGTTCGCTCAGGATCCGGTCTTCCAGGTTGTGCTCCGGGTCGAACAGCAGGGTCACGCGGCGGTCCTTCGACTCGCGGATGGTCACCTCGACCACGTCGCGGGTCTCGTGCGAATCCGCTGTAACGCTGACCGGGCGCTTGTACGGATCAAGCACGCGGAAACGCACCTCGGTGTCGGCCTTGAGGATCGCCCCGCGCCAGCGTCGCGGCCGGTAAGGGGCCAGCGGCGTCAGCGCGATGGTATGCGAGCCCAGCGGCAGCACCGGTCCGTGCGCGGAATAGTTGTAGGCGGTACTGCCTGCCGGGGTGGCCACCAGCACGCCGTCTCCGATCAGTTCGGCCACACGTTCCTGGCCGTTGAGGTCGATGCCGATATGCGCCGCCTGCCGGGTCTGGCGCAGCAGCGACACATCGTTGTAGGCCAGCGAACCGGTACTGGTGCCCGACTCGGTCAGCGCCACCATTTCCAGCGGGCGCAGGTTGGCCGGTTCGGCACGGGCAATGCGGGCCTGCACGTCGTCGTCGCCGCGGTACTGGTTCATCAGGAAGCCGACGGTGCCCAGTTTCATGCCGAACACCGGCTTGCCCAGGTGCCCGTGCCGATGCAGGGTCTGCAGCATGAAGCCGTCGCCGCCCAGTGGGCACAGAACGTCGGCCTGCTCCGGCGCGTGATCGCCATAGCGCGAGACCATGGCCGCGCGGGCCATCTGCGCGGGCTCGGTGGTGCTGGCCAGGAAAGCGATGCGGGGGGTGTCGCTCATCGGTGGATCCGGGGGGGACTGGTGAAGAGCATAACCGAGCGCCGGGGGGTGGACCGCGCGGGGCGGATGACCGGCATATCCGCCGGGACACGCCGTAAACCCGTCCCTGGGGGCTCGATCGCGCCATCCATGGCGCTCACGGTCCCGGCGGATATGCCGGTCATCCACCTGACAGGTCGACGGCCGGCGTCGGGTCAGTGATCGCAGAAAAACAGGCAGAAACAGAACGGCCCCGCTTTCGCGGGGCCGTTCCTCCAACTGCTGCAGATCAGGAGCCCCCCCTGAGTCCGGGGGGCGCGCCACCGGCGCGGGGGTCTGGGAGCATGGTTGGCATGGGGCCCACGGTTTGCAGAGCAAACCGTGGGGCGTCAGCGCGAATGCGCTTACGCACCATGCGCGGCCAGCTGGCCCAGGCGCTGGACGGCGACCGAGACGGTCGGGTAGTCCAGGGTCTTCTGCTCGGCCAGTTCGGCCAGCATCGCCAGGGTGAAGCGCAGGCTGTTGTCGTCGCGACCCATCCAGGCCGCCACCTTGGCTTCGGCACTGCCACCCTTGGTGCCCAGCACCTGGCCCGCCAGGTTGCGGTGGTTGGCGGCCAGCTCGTCACGCAGCACGCCACGTGCCACGGCGTGCCAACGGCCATTGACCTCCAGCGCGTCGACCTGCTCGAACAGCCATGGCAGCTGCAGGGCATCGCCCAGGCGGAAGTGGACCTTGGACACGTCCACCGGCTTCAGCTTGCGGGTACGGGCCAGTTCGATGATGTCGAACGCCGGCTCCAGGAAGTGCAGTTCGGCCAGCTGCTGTGCCAGCGCGGACGGCAGGCCCTTTTCCTTCCACTCGGCCACCAGGGCTTCGTAGGTCGGACGCTGCGAATCCGGCAGCACACCCGAAGCAACGCGGATGTCGTTGAACGGACCCTGGTAGCGGTTGACCGCTTCGGTGATGCCCGGCATCGCGCCCGGGCGCGACAGCAGCCAGCGCACGAACGAGCGCTGCAGCTTCCAGATCACTTCCAGTGCATCGATCTGCACCGACTCCGGCACCTTGCCGTCGAGGGCATCGATCTGTGCCCACAGCGCGCGCGCATCCAGCGTTTCACGGCTGATGGTGTAGGCCTTGGCGACCTCGGCGATGGAACGACCGGTGTCTTCCTGCATGCGCATCAGGAAGGTGGCGCCCATGCGGTTGATGGTCTGGTTGGTCACGGCCGTGGCGATGATTTCGCGCTTCAGGCGGTGACGCTCCATTGCGTCGGCGTACTTCTTCTGCAGCGGGGTCGGGAAGTAGCGCTGCAGCTCCTTGGACAGGTACGGATCTTCCGGAATGTCCGAATCCAGCAGCTGGGCGAACGCCACCAGCTTGGAGTAGGACAGCAGCACCGACAGCTCCGGACGGGTCAGGCCCTGGCCGCGTGCCTTGCGCTGCGACAGCTCGGCATCGGACGGCAGGAACTCGATCTGGCGATCAAGCAGGCCCTGCTGCTCCAGGGTACGGATGAAGTGCTGCTTGGAACCCAGGCGCTTGACCGCCATCCGCTCCATCAGGCTCAGCGCCTGGTTCTGGCGGTAGTTGTCGTTGAGCACCAGCTCGGCGACTTCATCGGTCATCGAAGCCAGCAGCTTGTTGCGCTGCTCGACGGTCAGCTTCTTGGCCCGCACCACATCGTTGAGCAGGATCTTGATGTTGACTTCATGGTCGGAGGTGTCGACACCGGCCGAGTTGTCGATGAAGTCGGTGTTGAGCAGCACGCCGGCCTGGGCAGCTTCGATGCGGCCCAGCTGGGTCATGCCCAGGTTGCCGCCCTCGCCCACCACCTTGCAGCGCAGCTCGCCACCGTTCACGCGCAGCGCGTTGTTGGCGCGGTCGCCGACATCGCTGTGCTGCTCGCTGGCGGCCTTGACGTAGGTACCGATGCCGCCGTTCCACAGCAGGTCGACCGGTGCCTTCAGGATCGCGCTCATCAGGTCGTTCGGCGACAGCGCCTTGACGTTCTCGTCCAGGCCCAGCACTTCACGCACCTGCGGGGTGATCTCGATCGACTTCAGGCTGCGCGGGTACACGCCGCCACCCTTGCTGATCAGCTTGGCATCGTAGTCCGCCCAGCTCGAACGCGGCACGGTGAACAGGCGCTCACGTTCGACGAACGTGGTGGCTGCATCCGGGTTCGGGTCCAGGAAGATGTGGCGGTGATCGA
The DNA here is from genome assembly GCF_039673015.1 of Stenotrophomonas sp. TWI1409. Lineage (NCBI taxonomy): Bacteria > Pseudomonadati > Pseudomonadota > Gammaproteobacteria > Lysobacterales > Lysobacteraceae > Stenotrophomonas > Stenotrophomonas sp. TWI1409. Next base: position 28,228 of record NZ_JBDJKU010000031.1, on the reverse strand, counting down.
ACGCGGCGACCAGGCGGATGTGGCGCGACAGCAGCATGCCGTTGCCGAACACGTCGCCGGACATGTCGCCGACGCCGACTGCGGTGAAGTCCTGGCTCTGGCTGTCACGGCCCAGCGCACGGAAGTGGCGCTTGACCGACTCCCACGCACCGCGTGCGGTGATGCCCATGCCCTTGTGGTCGTAACCCACCGAACCACCAGAGGCGAACGCATCGCCCATCCAGAAGCCGTGCGCGATGGCCAGGCCGTTGGCAATGTCGGAGAAGGTCGCGGTGCCCTTGTCGGCAGCCACCACCAGGTACGGATCGTCCATATCGTGGCGCACGACATCCACCGGCGGCACTATCTTGTTGTTGACGATGTTGTCGGTGATGTCCAGCAGGCCCTGGATGAACAGCTTGTAGCAGGCCACGCCGTTAGCGAAGATCGCGTCGCGGTCGCCGTTCACCGGCGGGGTCTTGGCGAAGAAGCCGCCCTTCGCGCCGACCGGCACGATGACGGTGTTCTTGACCATCTGCGCCTTGACCAGGCCCAGCACTTCGGTACGGAAGTCTTCGCGACGGTCCGACCAGCGCAGGCCACCACGGGCGACCGCGCCGAAGCGCAGGTGGGTACCTTCCACGCGCGGGCCGTAGACGAAGATTTCGCGGTACGGGCGCGGCTTCGGCAGGTCCGGCACCAGCGCCGAATCGAACTTGAAGCTGATGACATGGCCGTGCTGGCCGTTGGCATCGGTCTGGTAGTAGCTGGTACGCAGGGTCGCGTCGATCACGCCCATGAACGAGCGCAGGATGCGGTCCTCGTCCAGGCTGGACACGCGGTCCATCAGCTTCAGCAGCGCATCGCGCGCGGCCTGCATCTGCGCGTCGCGGTCACCCTTGCGGGCATCGACCACGGTCTTGAGCACCTTCAGGGTGGCGTCGTCGCCAGCAGCCAGCACATCGAAGTGGGCCTTCAGCTGGGCCTGGCCGGCGGCGATATCGTCCTTGCTCTCCTGGCCGGTAGCCGGATCGAAGCGGGCTTCGAACAGCTCGACCAGCAGGCGGGCCAGCAGCGGGTAGCGCGCGAAGGTGCCTTCCACGTAGGCCTGCGAGAACGGCACGCCGGTCTGCAGCAGGTACTTGCAGTAGCCACGCAGCATGGCGACCTGGCGCCAGTGCAGGCCAGCGGCCAGCACCAGGCGGTTGAAGCCGTCGTTCTCGGCATCGCCGTGCCAGACGCGGGCGAAGGTCTCGCCGAAGGCTTCATCGACGCTGGCGGCATCGATCGCGCCGGCGGTCGACTCGACCTCGAAGTCCTGCACGTACACCGGCGCGTTGTCGACCGACAGGCGGTACGGACGCTCGGCGATCACGCGCAGGCCCATGTTTTCCATCATCGGCAGCGCGTCCGACAGCGGAATGTCGTCCAGCTGGCGATACAGCTTCAGGCGCAGGCCATCGCCGCTTTCGCGCGGCACGGCCTGCAGGCTCAGGCGCAGGTCGTCCGGGCCGGTCAGGGCATCGAGCTGGCTGACATCGTTGGCGGCAACGGCGGTGCTGTTGTCTTCAATGTAGCCGGCCGGCAGTGCCTTGCCGATACGGGCAGCGATGCGCAGGCCTTCGGTTTCGCCATGGCGGGTCACCAGCGCTTCGCGCAGGTCGTCCTGCCAGTTGCGCAGCACCTGGGCCAGCTTCTGCTCCAGTTCGGCGGTATCGACGTCCAGCATTTCGCCCGGCTTCGGGCGCACGATCAGGTGCACCTGGGCCAGCGGCGATTCGCCCAGCACCACCGAGCTGTCCACGTACTCGCCGTGCAGCGCGTCCTTCAGCATCGCTTCGATGCGCAGGCGCACGTCGGTGTTGAAGCGCTCACGCGGCAGGTAGACCAGCGCGGAGATGAAACGACTGTACTTGTCACGGCGCAGGAACAGGCGGCTGCGCACGCGCTCCTGCAGGCCCAGCACGCCCATGGCAGTGCGGAACAGTTCGTCCTCGCTGGACTGGAACAGTTCTTCGCGCGGCAGGGTTTCCAGGATGTGGCGCAGGGCCTTGCCGCTGTGGCTGGCCGAGGCCAGGCCCGACTGCTTCATCACGTGCTCGTGGCGCTGGCGCACCAGCGGGATTTCCCACGGGCGACGGTTGTAGGCGCTGGAGGTGAACAGGCCGAGGAAGCGCTGCTCGCCGATGATCTTGCCCTTGGCGTCGAATTCCAGCACGCCGATGTAGTCCATGTAGCCGGCGCGGTGCACGCGCGAACGGGCATTGGTCTTGGTCAGGATCAGCGCGTCCTTCAGCCCGGACGTGGTGTTCAGGCCCTGCGCGGCCAGGGTCTTGACCGGACGGGCGGCGGACTTGTCCTTGCCGCGCATCAGGCCCAGGCCGGTGTCGTTCAGCGGCGCCAGCACCTCTTCCTTGCCCTGCTTCTCGACGCGGTACTCGCGGTAGCCGAAGAAGGTGAAGTGGTTGTCGGCGGCCCAGCGCAGGAATTCCTGTGCTTCCTTGCGCGACGCGTCGTCGACCGGCAGCTGGCGGCTGCCCAGGTCGTCGGCCAGCGCCAGTGCCTTGTCCTTCATCGGCTGCCAGTCGCGCACGATCGCACGCACTTCGTCCAGCGCCTTGCTGATGGCCTGCTCGATGGCCGCCATGGCTTCAGCCGGCTGGCGGTCGATCTCCAGCAGCATCACCGACTCGGCATCACCCTCGCCGACCTTGACCAGCTTGCCGGCCTTGTCGCGGGTGAAGCGCAGCACCGGGTGGCCCAGCACGTGGACGCCCACGCCCTGTTCGGCCAGCGACATGGTGACGGTGTCGACCAGGAACGGCATGTCGTCGTTGACGATCTGCAGCACGGTGTGCGGCGATTCCCAACCGTTGGCCTTCGCGGTCGGATTGAACACGCGGACGTTGGCCTTGCCGGCCTTGCGGGCACGGGCGAATTCCAGCGTCTCAGCCGCGAGAGCGGCCCACTCTTCAGCGCTGTGGTGCGGGAACTCGTCCGACTCCATGCGCTTGTAGAAGTCAGTGGCGAAGGCCACCGCTTCGGCCTGTGCGGCCGCGGGGTAACGCTTGCGCAATGCCGTGTACACCGGCTCCAGGGAGAAACCAGCGGTCACTGCGACCTCCGACTCTGCTGGTTTGGTCTTGTTTTTCACGGTCTTGGCTGCGGTTTTTTGCGGTTTCATGGCAGAGCGATGCGCTTGCTCAGTTGGGAAAATGAAATTGTAGCCCTACCGCACGAAAAGGCCTTGCTGCAGGACGGAATAAGCAGATTCGGGTTTGCTGCGGTTTAGACGCCTATTCAGTTCGCACCGGTATGGTGCTGGCGCCCGCTTCAGCACTGCCGACAGGATCGGCAAAGCGTGTTACCGGAAGACACACGCGGCGACGCCGATTCGATTCCACAATCCTGAACTGGACGGTATAGTCCACCGCGTGAACCCGGCCTACCTCCCCGTTGCCCTCGACGCACGCGATGAGCGCGTGTTCGATGCCGTGCGCGAGCTGTTGGCCCAGCAGGGCATGCAGATGAGCATGGACGCTGTGGCCCAGCATGCCGGCTGCTCCAAGCAGACCCTGTATTCGCGCTACGGCAACAAGCAGGAACTGCTGCGCCGGGTGATGCAGCGCCATGTCGGCCACGCTACCGGAGCCATGGTTCGTGCACTCCGCACTGACGACCTGCGTGCCAGCCTGCTCCAGTTCGCCACCGACTTCCTGGAGCATTTCAACCAACCGCACGTAGGGCAGGCCTGTCGGCTGATCGCCGCCGACGCGGCCCAGTTTCCCGAAGAGGCGCGTACGCTGTACCGGCATGGCGCCGGCGCGCTGACGCTTCATCTTGCTGAATGGATTGAAACCGTTTGCATGCGTGGCCAGCTCCGGCATGACGACCCGCACTTCATGGCCGAACTGCTGCTGAGCATGATCGCCGGTCAGGATTTCGACAAACAGCGTTTCCATACCCCCCATCGTGATGACGCGCAGCTGCGTCGGCGCTGGGCAGAGTTCTCCGTCGACAGCTTCCTGCGCGCGTTCGCGCCTCAGCCGTCGGCGGCCCCGTCTTCAAACCAACCCCGGAGTTCCTCCTGATGACCGCCCCACTCCGCACCCTTGCCCTGACGTGCGCCGTTGCTGTCGCGCTGGCTGCCTGCAAGAAGCCGGAACAGCAGACGCCCCCGCCGCCGGAGGTGGGCGTGATCGACGCCAAGCCGCAGACCCTGCCGCTGCAGCGTGAGCTGGTCGGCCGCCTGTCGCCGTTCCGCAGCGCCGACGTCCGCGCGCGCGTGCCGGGCGTACTGCTCAAGCGCGTCTACCAGGAAGGCTCGCAGGTCAAGCAGGGCCAGCCCCTGTTCCTGATCGACCCGGCGCCGCTGCGTGCTTCGCTCAATGCCTCCGAGGCCCAGCTGGCCTCGGCCCGCGCCACCTACGCCAACGCCAAGGTCGCCGCCGACCGCGCGCGTTCGCTGGCGCCGCAGCAGTTCGTCTCCAAGTCCGACCTGGACAACGCCGAATCGGCCGAGCGCACCGCGCTGGCCGCGGTCAAGCAGGCCGAAGCGGCGGTGACCTCTTCGCGCATCAACCTGGGCTACACCGAAGTGACCGCACCGATCAGCGGCGTGGCCAACAAGCAGCAGGTCACCGAAGGTGCGCTGGTCGGCCAGGGCGATGTGACCCTGCTGACCACCGTCGACCAGCTCGACCCGCTGTACGTCAACTTCTCGCTGAGCGTGGACGAGTTGACCCAGCTGCGCGCGCAGCAGGCCAAGGGTGCGCTGGCGCTGTCTGGTGACGGCAAGGCTACGGTCAACGTCAAGCTGGCCGACGGCAGCACCTACAGCGAACCGGGCACGCTGGACTTCTCTTCGACCACGGTCGACCCGGCCACCGGCGCGGTGTCGCTGCGCGCGCTGCTGCCGAACCCGCAGCAGATCCTGCTGCCCGGCGCCTTCGTCAGCTTCCAGGCCAACCTCGGCGAGCGCAACAACGCCTACCTGGTGCCGCAGCAGGCGCTGCTGCGCGACACCACCGGCGGCTACGTGATGGTGGTCGGTGCCGACGGCAAGGTGGTGCGCAAGAACGTGAAGACCGATGGCGCGCAGAACGGCAACTGGCTGGTCAGCGACGGCCTGGCCGCCGGTGACAAGGTGATCGTGGCCGGCGTGCAGAAGGTCAAGGAAGGTGCGCCGGCGGTGGCCAAGCCGTGGACCCCGGGGCAGGACGCCAACGGCAAGCCTGCCGCAGGCGGCGCCGCTCCGGCGGGCGCAGCACCGGCCGCAGGCAAGGCACCGGCCGACGCGGCCAAGCCCGAGCAGGCCGATGCGGCCAAGCCGGCCGCCAACGATTCGAACAAGCAGTAACGGGAACCTTCCGTCATGCCTAAATTTTTCATCGAACATCCAGTCTTCGCCTGGGTGGTTGCGATCCTGATCTCGCTCAGCGGCGTGATCGCGATCCTCAACCTGGGCGTGGAGTCCTATCCCAACATCGCCCCGCCGCAGGTCACCGTCTCGGCGACCTACCCGGGCGCCAGTGCGGACACCACCGAGAAATCGGTCACCCAGGTGATCGAGCAGCAGCTGACCGGTATCGATCACCTGCTGTACTTCAGCTCATCGTCCGCCTCCAACGGCCGCGCGCAGATCACCCTGACCTTCGAGACCGGTACCGATCCGGACATCGCCCAGGTGCAGGTGCAGAACAAGGTCTCGCTGGCCACGCCACGCCTGCCTTCGGAAGTGACCCAGCAGGGCGTGGTGGTGGCCAAGGCCAACGCCGGCTTCCTGATGGTGATCGCGCTGCAGTCCGATACGCCGGCCATCAACCGTGACGCCCTGAACGACATCGTCGGCTCGCGCGTGCTCGACCAGGTCTCGCGTATTCCCGGCGTCGGCAGCACCCAGCAGTTCGGTTCCGAGTACGCCATGAACATCTGGCTCAACCCGGAGAAGATGCAGGGTTATGGCCTGTCGGCCAGCCAGGTGCTCGCCGCGGTGCGTGCGCAGAACGTGCAGTTCGCCGCCGGTGCGCTGGGTTCGGACCCGTCGCCGGAAGGCCAGCACTTCACCGCCACGGTCTCGGCTGAAGGCCGCTTCAGTTCGCCGCAGGAGTTCGAGAACATCATCCTGCGGGCAAATCCGGATGGTTCGCGGGTGCTGATGAAGGACATCGCCCGCGTTGCCTTCGGTGCCAACAACTACGGTTTCGACACCCAGTACAACGGCAAGCCGACCGGTGCCTTCGCCATCCAGCTGCTGCCGGGCGCCAACGCCCTGAACGTGGCCGATGCGGTGCGCGCCAAGATGGACGAGCTGCAGCCCAGCTTCCCGTCCGGGGTGACCTGGTTCTCGCCGTACGACAGCACCACCTTCGTCAAGATCTCCATCCAGGAAGTGGTCAAGACACTGTTTGAAGCAGTGTTCCTGGTGTTCCTGGTGATGCTGATCTTCCTGCAGAACTTCCGCGCCACCCTGATCCCGACCCTGGTCATCCCGGTGGCCCTGCTCGGCACCTTCCTGGGCATGTGGATGATCGGCTTCACGATCAACCAGCTGACCCTGTTCGCGATGGTGCTGGCGATCGGCATCGTGGTCGATGACGCGATCGTGGTGATCGAGAACGTCGAACGCATCATGACCGAGGAAGGCCTGGCGCCGAAGCCGGCCACGCAGAAGGCGATGACCCAGATCACCGGCGCGGTGGTGGCGATCACCGTCGTACTGGCCGCGGTGTTCATCCCGTCCGCCCTGCAGGGCGGCGCCGCCGGTGAGATCTACAAGCAGTTCGCGCTGACCATCGCCATCTCGATGGCGTTCTCGGCGTTCCTGGCTCTGGGCTTCACCCCGGCGCTGTGCGCGACCTTCCTCAAGCCGACGCACAACGACAACCCGAACATCATCTACCGCACCTTCAACAAGTACTACGACAAGATCAGCCATACCTATGTGGGGCACATCACTTCGGCGGTGCGCCATGCACCGCGCTGGATGATCCTGTTCGTGGTGCTGACCGCACTGTGCGGCTTCCTGTTCACCCGCATGCCGGGCAGCTTCCTGCCGGAAGAAGACCAGGGCTATGCGCTGGCGATCGTGCAGCTGCCGCCGGGCTCGACCAAGGGCCAGACCAACGAAGTGTTCGCGCAGATGCGTGGCATCCTGGAAAAGCAGGATGGCTATGAAGGCATGCTGCAGGTGGCCGGTTTCAGCTTCGTCGGTTCCGGCGAGAACGTCGGCATGGGCTTCATCCGCCTGAAGCCATGGGAGGAACGCAAGTTCACCGCGCCCGAGTTCATCCAGAACATGAACGGCGCGTTCTACGGCATCAAGGAAGCGCAGATCTTCGTGGTCAACCTGCCCACCGTGCAGGGCCTCGGCCAGTTCGGCGGCTTCGACATGTGGCTGCAGGACCGCAGCGGTGCCGGCTACGAGCAGCTGACCCAGGCGCGCAACATCCTGCTTGGCCAGGCTGCGCAGAAGCCCGACCATCTGGTGGGCGTACGCCCGAACGGCCTGGAAAACGCCCCGCAGCTGCAGCTGCATGTCGACCGCGTGCAGGCGCAGTCGATGGGCATGTCGGTGTCGGACGTGTACAGCACCATCCAGCTGATGCTGGCCCCGGTGTACGTGAACGACTTCTTCTACGAAGGCCGCATCAAGCGCGTGACCATGCAGGCCGATGGTCCGTACCGCACCGGCCAGGAATCGCTGAAGAGCTTCTACAGCCCCTCCAGCCTGACCAAGAACGCCGATGGCACCAGTTCGATGATCCCGCTCAATACGGTGGTCAAGTCCGAATGGGTGTCGGCACCGCCGTCGCTGAGCCGCTACAACGGCTACTCGGCGATCAACATCGTCGGCTCGCAGGCACCGGGCACCAGCTCGGGTGAGGCGATGCAGACCATGGAAGGCATCGTCAACGACGATCTGCCGGCTGGCTTCGGCTACGACTGGTCGGGCATGTCCTACCAGGAAATCCTGGCCGGCAACGCGGCGACGCTGCTGCTGGTGCTGTCGATCGTGGTGGTGTTCCTGTGCCTGGCCGCGTTGTATGAAAGCTGGTCGATCCCGGTGGCGGTGCTGTTGGTGGTGCCGCTTGGCGTGCTTGGCGCCCTCGGCCTGTCGATGCTGCGTGGCCTGCCGAACGATCTGTTCTTCAAGATCGGCCTGATCACCGTGATCGGCCTGGCCGCCAAGAACGCGATCCTGATCGTGGAGTTCGCGGTGGAGCAGCGCGCAGCAGGCAGGACCCTGCGCGATGCCACCATCGAGGCGGCACGCCTGCGTTTCCGACCGATCCTGATGACCTCGTTCGCGTTCATCATGGGCGTGATTCCGATGGCGATCTCCACCGGCGCCGGCGCCAACTCCCGCCACGCCATCGGTACCGGCGTGATCGGCGGCATGCTGTTCGCCACCCTGCTCGGCCTGCTGATGATCCCGGTGTTCTTCGTGGTCGTGCGCCGCATGCTGGGTGACAAGCTGGATGAGTCCTCCAAGGAATTCATGGAGCGCCAGCGCGACGCGGAAGCCGCGCATCGTCCGGATCGTTGATCCGGTAGTGAGTTGAAACGAAAAGGCCCCGGAGCGATCCGGGGCCTTTTCATTCGTGCCATGAAGCCGGTAGTCGCCAACCTTGGTTGGCGCCGCTGGATCCATGCCAACCAAGGTTGGCGCATGCCAAGCCGGCGTCTCAGCGCAGCAGTGCAACCACCACGCACACCACCACGAGAGCCAATGCAGCCCATTGCATCGGCACAAAGAAGAAATGATGGGGTGCAGCCATACCCTTCTGCCGGGGCGCACGGTTGAGCCACAAACCCAGCAATACGTTCACCGCTGCGCCGATGCCTGCACCCAACAGAACCTGGGGCAGCGGCGTGTTGCCCCTGGAGCCTTCATGCGGAAAGAAGTACGCCAGCAGCAGGATGGCTGCAATCGGCGTCACCAGCGTCATGAATCCCCAACCTCGATAGATCATCTTTGCAGACCGCGTAAAAACCGGCTTGCATTGGACCAGATCGGGTATCGCTCGGCCAAGAAGACCGTGTATCCACGCATGGCGTGGATCTACTGGCCGCGCCGCCGTTGCAGCGGCGCGGCCGGTCGAACTCAGCGCAGCCCGGTCTCGTTGCGGGCGATCACCAGGCGCTGGATTTCCGAGGTGCCCTCGTAGATCTCGGTGATCTTGGCATCACGGAAGTAGCGCTCCAGCGGCATTTCCTTCGAGTATCCCATGCCGCCATGAATCTGCACGGCCTGATGGGTGATCCACATCGCCGCTTCCGAGGCCGTCAGCTTGGCCACCGCCGCTTCGGTGCTGAAGCGCTTGCACTGGCCCTTCACCCACGCCGCGCGCAGGGTCAGCAGCAGCGCTGCGTCCAGCTTGCACTTCATGTCGGCGATCTTGGCCTGGGTCATCTGGAAGGTACCAATGGCCGCGCCGAACGCCTTGCGCTCCTTCACGTACTCCAGGGTCGCTTCATAGGCGGCACGGGCGATGCCGATGGCCTGCGAGGCGATACCGATGCGGCCAGCATCGAGCACGCTCATGGCGATCTTGAAGCCCTCGCCTTCCTGGCCCAGCACGTCTTCAGCCTGCGCCACGTAGTCGTTGAACTCGATCTCGCAGGTGGCCGAGGCGCGGATGCCCAGCTTCGGCTCGGTCTTGCCGCGGCCGAAGCCGGCCTTGTCGGTGTCGATGAGGAAGGCGGTGATGCCGCGTGCGCCCTTGTCCGGCTCGCTCATCGCGAACAGCACGATGTACCTGGCCACCGGGCCGGAGGTGATCCAGCTCTTCTTGCCATTGATGACAAAGGTGCCGTCTGCCTGCTTCACCGCGCGGCAGCGCATGGCCGTGGCGTCGGAGCCGGACTGCGGCTCGGTCAGCGCAAACGCGCCGATGGCCTCGCCCTCGGCGATGGCACGCACGTAGGTCTGCTTCTGCTGCTCGGTACCGTGGGTGAGGATGCCATTGCAGAACAGCGAGTTGTTGACCGACATGATGGTCGAATGGGCCGCGTCGGCGGCGGCGACCTCCACCATCGCCAGCACGTACGCCACCGGGTCCATGCCCGCGCCACCGTATTCGGTCGGCACTTCGATGCCCATCAGGCCGTTCTCGCCCAGCAGGCGGATGTTGTCGAGCGGGAACTCGCCGGTACGGTCATGGTGCTCCGCGCTCGGGGCGATCTTCTCCTGCGCGATGCGCCGCGCAACGTCCTGCAGCATCAACTGCTCTTCGGTAAAGCTGAAATCCACAACACCCTCCCGGGTACATGAAGTTATGGGCTACATACGGCGCGCCCAGGTGCCCCGATTGTACCGGGGCCCGGCTGTTTCCGTACGCTGGCGACTTGACCGCGACGGGCCCTTTCAGCGAATATATCTCTATATCGCGATAGGTAGATATTTATGGATCTTGAAGACTGGTCGACCCGCCTGAAGGTGTTCGCCGATGCGACCCGCGTGCGCCTGCTGGCGCTGCTGGAGCAGGAGGAACTGACCGTGGCCGAACTGTCGGCGATCACCCGGCTGGCACAGCCGCGCGTCTCCACCCACCTGGCGCGCCTGAAGGAAGCCGGCCTGGTCCGCGACCGCCGTGCGGGCGTATCGGCCTATTACCGCTTCGACGAGGCCCAGCTGGACCCGGCGCAGCGTGCATTGTGGCATGCCTTGAGCAACGGAAGCGATGACCCGCTGCTGCGCCAGGACGCTGAACGCGTCGCTGCCGTGCTGGCCCACCGCGCCTCCGACCAGAACTGGGCCGACAGCGTGGCCGGCGACATGGAACGCCACTACTCCCCGGGGCGCACCTGGGAAGCCCTCGCCCGCACCGCGCTGCCGCTGCTGGAGACCGGCGACGTGCTGGACATCGCCTCTGGTGACGGCGTGCTGGCCGAACTGGTGGCCCCGCATGCCAAGCGCTACATCTGCATCGATACCAGCGCGCGCGTGGTTGCCGCCGCCAGCGAGCGCCTGCGCCGCCTGCCCAATGTGGAAGTGCGCGAGGGCGACATGCATGCGCTGCCGTTCAAGGACGGCAGCTTCGACCTGGTGGTGCTGATGCATGCGCTGACCTACGCCAGCAAACCGGCGCAGGCGGTGACCGAAGCCGCGCGCGTGCTGCGCTCCGGCGGCCGCCTGCTGCTGTGCAGCCTGGCCCGCCACGAGCACAAGGCGGCGGTCGAGGCCTACGGCCACGTCAACCTCGGCTTCAGCGACAAGGAGCTGCGCAGGTTCGTCGACAAGGCCGGCCTGCAGGTATCCAGCCTGGAGACGGTCACCCGCGAAAAGCGTCCGCCGCACTTCGAAGTGATTTCACTGATCGCCAACAAGCCCTGAGCCCGAGATCGCCATGCCTGCCCTGCCCTGGTTGCATCCTGATCGTGCCAACGCCCTGCTCGACGCCCTGCGCGAGCGGATCCTGATCATCGACGGCGCGATGGGCACCATGATCCAGCGCCATGGCCTGCAGGAAGACGACTACCGCGGCGAGCGCTTCGCCGGTGGCTACGATCATGTGCATGGCCCCGCTTGCGACCACGCCGTGCAGGAAGGGCATGACCTGAAGGGTAACAACGATCTGCTGCTGCTGACCCGGCCGCAGATCGTCGCCGAGATCCATACCGCCTACCTGGAAGCGGGCGCGGATCTGGTCGAGACCAACACGTTCAACGCCACGTCGGTCAGCCAGGCCGACTACCACCTCGAACACCTGGTGTACGAACTGAACAAGGCTGGCGCAGCGGTGGCACGCGCCTGCTGCGATACGGTAGCCGCAACCACACCAGGCAAGCCACGCTTCGTGATCGGGGTGATCGGCCCGACCAGCCGCACCGCCTCGATCAGTCCCGATGTCAACGATCCGGGCTTCCGCAACACCAGCTTCGACGAGCTTCGCGACACGTACCGCGAAGCCATTGACGGCCTGATCGACGGCGGCGCCGACACCATCATGGTCGAGACCATCTTCGACACGCTCAATGCCAAGGCCGCGCTGTATGCACTGGAGGAGGCCTTCGATGCACGCGGTGCAAGGTTGCCGGTGATGATCTCCGGCACCATCACTGATGCCTCGGGACGCACGCTGTCCGGGCAGACCGCCGAGGCCTTCCACGCGTCGCTCGCGCATGCGCGCCCATTGTCGATCGGCCTGAACTGCGCACTGGGTGCCGATGCGATGCGCCCGCACGTGGAAACCCTTTCGCAGGTCGCCGACTGCTACGTCAGCGCGCACCCCAACGCAGGCCTGCCCAATGCCTTCGGCGAGTACGACGAGACGCCCGAGGACATGGCCAGCACCCTGCGCGGTTTCGCCGAGGATGGCCTGTTGAACCTGGTCGGTGGCTGCTGTGGCTCCACCCCTGACCACATCCGCGCAATCGCCGAGGCCGTGGCCGGGCTGCCGCCGCGCGCCCTGCCCGGTGTCCAGGAGCAGGCCGCATGAATGTCGCCGCCACCGTTCCGCACTTCCCGCCCTATTGCTGTTGAGCCGACGCCTGCCATGACGCCTGTCCGCCCTACCCGCCTGTCCGGCCTGGAACCTCTGGTCATCACTCCGGACCTGCTGTTCATCAACGTCGGCGAACGCACCAACGTCACCGGCAGCGCGCAGTTCCGCAAGCTGGTCAAGGAAGGCCGCTACGAAGAAGCGGTGGACGTGGCCCGCCAGCAGGTGGCCAGCGGTGCGCAGATCCTCGACGTCAACATGGACGAGGGCCTGATCGATTCGGAAGCGGCGATGACCCGCTACCTCAACCTGATCATGTCCGAGCCGGACATCGCCCGTATTCCGGTGATGGTCGACTCCTCCAAGTGGAGCGTGATCGAGGCCGGCCTGAAGTGCCTGCAGGGCAAGAGCGTGGTCAATTCGATCTCGCTGAAGGAAGGCGAGGCGCTGTTCCGCGAGCACGCACGCAAGGTCCTGCGCTATGGCGCGGCCGCGGTGGTGATGGCATTCGACGAAAGCGGCCAGGCTGACACCTGCGCACGCAAGGTCGAGATCTGCACCCGCGCCTACCGCATCCTGGTCGACGAGATCGGCTTCCCACCGCAGGACATCATCTTCGACCCGAACATCTTCGCCGTCGCCACCGGCATCGAAGAGCACGACAACTATGCGGTGGACTTCATCGAAGCCACCCGCATCATCAAGCAGACGCTGCCGCACTGCCATGTGTCCGGCGGTGTTTCCAACGTCTCGTTCTCGTTCCGCGGCAACGAAACGGTGCGCCAGGCCATCCACTCGGTGTTCCTGTACCACGCCATTGCCGCCGGCATGGACATGGGCATCGTCAACGCCGGCGCCATGCCGATCTACGACGAACTGGAACCGGAACTGCGCGAGCGCGTGGAGGATGTGATCCTCAACCGCCGCAGCGATGCCACCGAGCGCCTGCTGGAAATCGCCGAGCGCTACAAGGGCAAGAAGGGCGCGGCGAAGACCGAAGACCTCGCCTGGCGCGAGAAGCCGGTGGCGCAGCGCCTGGCGCACGCGCTGGTGCACGGCCTGGATGCCTTCGTGGAAGAAGACACCGAACTGGCCCGGCAGGCGTCCAGCCGCCCGCTGGACGTGATCGAAGGTCCGTTGATGGATGGCATGAACGTGGTCGGCGACCTGTTCGGCGCCGGCAAGATGTTCCTGCCGCAGGTGGTGAAATCCGCGCGCGTGATGAAGAAGGCCGTGGCCTACCTGCTGCCCTACATCGAGGCAGAGAAGGCGCGCAGTGGAGACACCGCCAAGAGCAACGGCAAGATCATCATGGCCACGGTGAAGGGGGATGTGCATGACATCGGCAAGAACATCGTCGGCGTAGTCCTGGCCTGCAACAACTTCGAGGTGGTCGACCTTGGCGTGATGGTGCCGGCGCAGAAGATCCTCGATGCCGCGCGCGAGCACAACGCCGACCTGATCGGCCTGTCCGGCCTGATCACTCCATCACTGGAAGAGATGAGCCACGTGGCCCGGGAGATGCAGCGCCAGGGCTTCGACCTGCCGCTGCTGATCGGTGGAGCGACCACCTCGCGCGCGCACACCGCGCTGAAGATCGACCCACATTACAAGGCGCCCACGGTGTGGGTGAAGGACGCCTCGCGCGCGGTCGGCGTCGCCCAGTCGCTGATCTCGCGTGACCTGCGCGAGGCCTTCGTAGCCGCCAACGAGGCCGACTATGCCGAGATCCGCGCGCGTCATCGCAACCGTGGCGATGCCAAGCGCCTGGTTTCTCTGGAACACGCGCGTGGGCAGAAATTCCAGGGCGGCTGGGACACCTACACGCCGCCGGCACCGAACCAGCCCGGCCTGCACGTATTTGACGACTACCCGCTGGCCGAACTGGTCGACTACATCGACTGGACGCCGTTCTTCCAGGCCTGGGAGCTGGCCGGCAAGTTTCCGGCCATCCTCACCGACGAGATCGTCGGCACCCAGGCCAGCGATCTGTACAGGGACGCCCGCGCGATGCTCGAGCGCATCGTCAATGAGAAATGGCTGACCGCCAAGGCCGTGTTCGGCCTGTGGCCGGCCAACAGCATCGGCGACGACGTGCGCGTGCAGCACCCGCAGGGCGAAACCACCCTGCACTTCCTGCGCCAGCAGGTGGACAAGCCGGCCGAGCGCCCGGATTTCTGCCTGGCCGATTTCATCGCCCCGGCCGACAGCGGCAAGCAGGATTGGATCGGCGCCTTCGCCGTCACTGCCGGCATCGGCATCGACGCGCACGTAGCGCGCTTCGAAGCCGACCACGATGACTACAACGCGATTCTGCTGAAGGCCCTCGCCGATCGCTTCGCCGAAGCGCTGGCCGAGCGCCTGCACCAGCGCGTGCGTACCGAATTCTGGGGCCATGAGCACGCCGAGACGCTGGACAACGAGGCGCTGATCGACGAGGAGTACCGTGGCATCCGCCCGGCACCGGGTTACCCCGCCTGCCCGGAGCACAGCGAAAAGCGACGCCTGTTCGACCTGCTGCAGGCCGAAGCCAACGCCAGCATGGAACTGACCGAGAGCTTCGCGATGCTGCCTACGGCGGCCGTTTCGGGCTACTACTTCAGCCATCCGCAGAGCCAGTACTTCGTGGTCGGCCGCCTCAGCCGCGAGCAGGTCAGCGACTACGCCCGCCGCAAGGGCGTGGACCGCGCCCAGGCCGAGCGCTGGCTGGCCTCCAACCTCGACTATGACCCCGAATGACACAAAAAGGGGACGGAGGGGATTAAGTCGTTTGTGCCTAAAACGACTTAATCCCCTCCGTCCCCTTTTCGCTTCATCATTGCGCTGGGCTTTGACGGTTTCTCGTCCGGTGTCGTTTGCCCTGGTCGGCGCACTGCTGTGCTTCTTCGCACCGAGCCTGCCACTGATCCGCGCACGCCGGAGCCGCTTCAAGGCCTGACGCCGGCGCGGTCCTACTGCTGCAGCAGTACCTGCTGCAGCGACGGCAGCAGCACACGGTTGCCATGCGCGCTGAGGTGATCGCCATCGAAGAACAACGGCCGGCCATCGCGCTGCGCCGGGCACAGCACGTCATCACACAGCACCGGCATCGGATCCCACAGCACACCCCCTGGCAGGCCATCGACCACCTGCTGCAGGCTGCCCAGCATCGGCGCACGCAGCGTTTCCATCGCCTCACGCGTGCTGTCCAGGCCGTTGCGGCAGACCTCGTTGCGTGAATTGAAGCGGTCAGAGCAGCGATACGGCGGCGCCGGCAGCACCGGTTTGGGCGCCTCCAGCACAATTCGCACACCGCGCTCGGCCAACGGTTTCCACTGGGTGATCGCCTCGGCCACTTCGGCCTCGCGTCCTGCAGTGGCTTCCGGGGTCAGCTCGCCCGCCAGCTGCGCCTGCGCATCGAACAATACGAACTGATCGGACAAGCGCGGTATCCGCAGCGACACCAGCACCACGGCATCACCTGGCTGCGCACGCTGCGTGACATCGGCGAGCATCGCTGCGTCGAAATCACTGCAACCGGCACCCGCGCCGCGCCACTTCTGCAGGCTCACCTGCGGGCATCCACCACGACCGTAGAGAATCACCTCCGAGCCACTCTCAAGCGCCAGCCGCTGCAGCAGCTCGATGTAGGCCATTGCATGCGAATCGCCAGCAACGAACACCTGCTTCGGCGCACCGGCGGGCGCCGGCCGATCGCAGTCACCACGCGCATAGGTCCGCATGCTGCCACCTTCGAAGCGTCGCTTGGTGGTCACCAGGCTGCAGTCGGGATAGTCGCCTGCCACGCTCTTGCCGTTGGGATACCAGTCGCCGGGATGCCGACTGACCGTGCTCAGTGATATCCGCGGTGCCTGCAGGTACAGCAGCGTCTGGGTGCCGGCCGCGACCAGCAGCACAGCCGAACCTGCCAGCACCCAGCGACCCGGGCGCAGACGCTGCGCCAAGGGGCCCCGGAACGGTTGCTCCACCCAGCGCCACGACAACCACGACAGCAGCAGCACCAGCGCCATCGCAGCGCTCATCTGCAGGGGTGTCTGCAGGCCCACGGTCCAGCGCATCAGCACGAATACCGGCCAGTGCCACAGATACAGCGAGTACGACAGCAGGCCGATGGAGCGCATCGGCCTGCTGGCCAACAGGCGTGCCACCCAGGACCGGGGATGATGATGCAGCGCCCACAGCAGGCCTGCCGCCGCAAAGGTCGGCAGCAGGCCATCAGGCCACGGCGAACGTCCGGCCCGTGCGGTCCACAATGCCCAGCACAGCAAGGCCAGCGCCACCATCGCGAGCAGCGAGAACACGGGCGCAGCGCGCTTCAGTGCAATCGTCGTCACCGCATCCACTGGCTGGCGAACATGCAGCAGCTGGAACAGCAGTACGCCAACACCCAGCTGCCACAGCCGCGTAGTGGTGGCGTAGAACGCCCACGATGGCGGCGCCTCGCGCAGGCCCAGCACCGCCGCATGCAGCAGCGACGCCGCGCTGACCACGGCAAACAGGCCAAGGCTGATCCAACGCCCGCGCACGCCGCGCGCCCAGGCCAGGAACAGCAGCGGGAACAGCAGGTAGAACTGCTCCTCCACGCCCAGCGACCAGGTATGGGTATAGGGATTGAATTCGGCCTTGGGCGCGAAATAATCGTTGCCGATCAGCGCCAGCACCCAGTTGCTGAAGCCGAAGAATGCCATCAGCCCGGTCTTGTCACTGGCCTCGCTGAGCCAGGACTCGGGAATGAACAGCACGCTGCCGACAGCGGTCAACAGCAGGCAGCTGATCAGCGCAGGTGCGATGCGGCGGATGCGGCGCGAATAGAAGCGCAGCATCGACTGCCACAGCGACAACGGCGGCAGCCGGTGCACCGACGCGCTGACCACGAACCCGGAAATGACGAAGAACACGTCTACGCCGGTGAACCCGCCCGGCAACCAGGCCGGGTCCAGGTGGAACACGATGACGGCCAGCACGGCAATCGCGCGCAGGCCGTCAATGTGCGGCACGTAGCCGCGGCTTGGATCAGCGGTCATCCCTTCCCCCCAACCGCGGAGGCAGTGCCGTCCGCGGTGGTTGCGCCTTTACCAGACCAGGTCGTCCGGCACCTGGTACTGCGGATCCGCATACGGATCTTCCTCGGCCGGCGCATTCGGATCGACCTTCAGCGCCACCGAGGCAGCGAACACCGCCTCGGACTGTGCCAGCACGTCGGCCGTTACCAGCAGGTAGCGGCCATTGAGCTGGACCACACCCAGCTCACCGGCATTGAGCGCGGTCAGCTGTTCGGCGGTCACATAGATGCGCTTGATCTTGCCGCCATACGGGAAGTGGCGGGCGATGTCCGCTGCCTCGGCGTTGAGGCTCTTGTCCTTCAGCAGTTCTTCCAGCTTGGCCTTCGCCTCGCGGCGCACGCGTGCTTCTTCCTGCTTCAGGCGCTCGGTCTCGATGCGCTCTTCCTTCTCCCGCTGCGCCCGGATGGCATAGGCCTTGGCCAGGTCCATCTCTTCGGTGCTGCGCGGCTTGCGCGGGCCCTGCTGGCCCTGGCCACCGCGCGCATGCCCGCCGGGCTTGCCCGCGCCATGGCCCTGCCCACGACGCTCACCGGGCTTGTGCTCGCCCTTGCCTGCGCCCTGCGGCTTTCCATTGCCGTTGCCGTTGCCACCCTTGCCCTGCGGGCGGCCATCACGGCGGGGGCCATCATTCTTGCGCTCGGGCTTGGGCGCGGGCTTGAAGCCCAGGCCCATCAGCTGGTCGCGGAGGGTATCGCTCATAGGATTCGGATCAGTAGTGCGGCGGCGGCGGTTCGCTCGCCGGATCGGAAGAATTCAGTGCGTTGCGGACCTTGCCCAGGTCTTCCAGCAGCACGCGCAGCACATCGGCGTTGCGCATGCCCTGCATGCGGGCATCAGCCAGCGCGTCGCTCAGCTCGGCCAGCGCCTGTTCCTGGAAGGACACGCGCATTTCCAGCTCGACCAGGCGCGCTTCCAGCGCCTGCTCGCGTTCAGTGGGCAGATCAGACATGCAACGAGCGCCCCCGGCCAATGCCGTAGTACGCAAGACCTGCGGCTTCCACTTCGCCCGGCTCATACAGGTTGCGGCCGTCGAACACCGCCGCATCCTTCAGCTGCTCGCGCAGCTTCTGGAAGTCGGGGCTGCGGAACTGCTTCCACTCGGTGACCACCACCAGCGCGTCGGCACCCTGCAGCGCTTCATCGGCACTGTTGCAGAACACCAGGTCATCGCGTTCGCCGAAGATGCGCTGCGACTCGTGCATCGCCTCCGGATCGTAAGCACGCACCGTCGCACCGCCTTCCCACAGCTGCGCCAGCAGTCGACGGCTGGAGGCCTCACGCATGTCGTCGGTGTTCGGCTTGAAGGCCAGACCCCATACGGCGAAGGTCTTTCCACGCACGCCCTCGTCCTCGCCCTTGTCGTAATGACGCTGGATGAGGGCAAACAGATGACCCTTCTGCGCATCGTTGACCGCTTCAACCGCATTGAGCAGCTTCGGCTCAAGGCCATACTGCTGGGCGGTACGGGCCAATGCCTGCACGTCCTTGGGGAAGCACGAGCCGCCGTAACCGGCACCCGGATAGATGAAGTGCCAGCCGATGCGTGGATCCGAACCAATGCCCTGGCGGACCTGCTCGACATCGGCACCGACGCGTTCAGCGATGTTGGCGATTTCATTCATGAACGAAATCTTGGTCGCCAGCATCGCATTGGCGGCGTACTTGGTCAGTTCGGCCGAACGCACGTCCATTTCCACCACGCGGTCGTGGTTGCGGTTGAACGGCGCGTACAGGCGACGCATCACCGCCACCGACTCTTCGTTCGCCGCACCGATGATGATGCGGTCCGGGCGCATGCAGTCCGCAACCGCATCGCCTTCCTTCAGGAATTCCGGGTTGGACACCACGTCGAAGGCGATGTCCGCGCCACGCGCGGCCAGCTCTTCGGCAATGGCGGCACGCACCTTGTCGGCGGTGCCGACCGGCACCGTCGACTTGTTCACCACCACGGTCGGCACACTCATGTGCCGACCAATGGTTCGGGCTACGGCAAGCACGTATTGAAGATCGGCACTGCCATCCTCGTCCGGCGGCGTACCAACGGCGATGAACACCACCTGGCCGTGATCGATGGCGGCCGCGGCATCCGTGGTGAACGCCAGCCGCGCTGCGGCATGATTGGCCTTCACCATCGGCTCCAGGCCGGGTTCATAGATCGGGATGATGCCCTGGTTGAGGCCATCCACCTTGGCCTGGTCGATATCGACACAGACCACCTGATGACCAACATCGGCCAGGCAGGTACCGGTCACCAGTCCAACGTAGCCGGTACCAAAAATCGCAACGCGCATATCCGTATTCGCTCCTGAATGACTTACGGCAGAACGCCCAGCAGCTCGACGTCGAACGTCAGAGTCGCGTTCGGGCCGATCGGGCCGCCCGGGGTGCCGTTCTCACCGTAGGCGAGTTCGCCCGGGATCCAGAAGCGGTACTTCGAACCGACCGGCATCAGCGCGACGCCTTCGGTCCAGCCCTTGATCACCTGGTCCAGGCCGAACTCGGCCGGCTGGCGGCCGTAGGAACTGTCGAACACGGTGCCGTTGAGCAGCTTGCCTTCGTAGTTCACGCGCACCTTGCTGCTCGGCAGCGGGCGCTCGCCGCTACCCGGGCGGATCACCTGGTACTGCAGGCCCGACGAGGTGGTCACCACGCCCGGCTGGGTCTTGTTCTTGGCCAGGAATGCGTTGCCTTCCGTGCGGTTGGTCTGCGCAGCCTGGGCGGCCTTGGCCTGCATTTCAGCCTGCTTGGCACCCATGAAGGCCTGGATGGTGGCGGTCGCGTCAGCTTCCGTCATCTTCGGCTGGCCCTTGGTCAGGCCGGTGCTGATTGCGTCAAACAACGAGGCGACATCGATATCGTCCTTCAGCTGCGCCAGCGACGGACCCACCGAGTAGGAGCCGATCATCTGCGACACCTTGACGCGGTCGACCTTCGGCGGCTGCGAGCCCGGTGCCACGCCCGGCACCTGCTGGCCGCTGCGGGCCATAACGACCTGGCGCAGGGCGGCATCGGTGGCCTTGGCCTGTTCCTGGGTGATCTGCGGCTGCAGGCCCTCGAACGAACGCTCAACGGCGGTGCGCAGGGCGGCCACATCGATCTCATCGGCGATCGGGGTGAACGACTTGGCGACATCAAGGCCGATGGCGTAGCCGAGCTTCTGCTTGGGGGAATTCAAGGTTGCGGTCTCCTTGGCGGCTGCGGGGGCAGCCGGTTGTTGCGACAGAGCGACACCCGAAGTGCCCATCGCCAGAATCAGAACCGACGCCGCGGCGCCGCGCATTCCCATCTTCATTCGCTGCATTCCTGGAAGTGTCTGGGCGCCGACGTCGGCGCGAAAAGAAACATTGTCGCACGCATGCCGTCGATGTCGAGGCATGCGTGCCGGATATCAATGCGTGGCGGCTGCCGCCAGCGCCTTGTCGATGGCCGCGGTCAGCTGCGGATCGTCCGGCGTCACCTTGCTGGCGAACTGGGCAATGACCTTGCCATCGCGGCCCACGAGGTACTTGTGGAAGTTCCAGGCCGGCGCAACGCCGGTCGCTGCGGTCAACCGCTGGTACAGCGGCGTGGCCTGCGTGCCGACCACATGCACCTTCTCGAACATCGGGAACTTGACGCCGTAGGTCAGGGTGCAGAAGTCCTGGATCTGCTTCTCGTCACCCGGTTCCTGGCCCTTGAAGTCATTGGAAGGAAAGCCCAGCACCGCAAAACCGCGGCCTGCATAGCGCTTCTGCAGCGCCTCCAGCCCTTCGTACTGCGGCGTGTAGCCACACTTGCTGGCGGTGTTGACCACCAGCAGCACCTGCCCGTGATAGCGCTGCTGCAGATTCACCTGCTGCTTGCTGGCCAACGGCCGGTATTCCAGATCGAGCAGGTCGGCCGCCAGCGCACTGGCGGAACCGGCGGCGCCGGCCACCATCAGGGCCAGCAGGGACAGGCCGCGCAGGCGGCACGGGGAAACGGTCGGCAGGGGCATCAGAGGCGGTCCGCGGTAGCCATTCACAAGGCCCGGCCAGTGCTGGCCGGGAATCGGCCGAACTATAGCACCGGGCTCTGGAGCCCCTGATGGCACAGGTCCACCCCGGGCTTTGCGCGGCGTGGCGAATGTGCTGCCCGGGCGCCATCGAAGGCGCAGTGATGACATAGCATGGACATCACTGAATGGAAGGTCGCCCCGAAAAGCCCCCTGCAGAAGATTCATTTCCCTTTTAAATCAATCGACTAAAGGGATGTTTCAGCAATCTGACCACCCCTGCCATCAGTTGGGGACGGCAAGGGGTTGCACGTAGGCGTGCCGGTGTTATAGTTGCATACAACACCAGTCACCTGAGACAGGGGGAAGCCATGAACGTCCGGATCCGTCGCAACCTCACCGCACCCGCGGCCGTCGCTGTTTCGACCCTGCTCGTGCTGGCCTGGTGGGCCACGCCCACCGCCCCTGTTTCCGCCGCTGCTGAAAGTGCGCAGGACGCGACTCTCTCCCCCGCAGGGAACGCCCCCTCCTCCTCCCCCCCTCCCCCGCGTCGGCTGCACAGCGCGCTGTCCATGCCGTATTTCTCGTTCGCCCAGCCGCTGACCCCACGGAGCTGAATATGAGCGACATCCAGTGGAGCGACGGCGCTCCCATCTACCGTCAGTTGAAGGAGCGCGTGATCGCCATGATGCTCGACGGAATCCTCAAGCCGGGCGATGCCCTGCCTTCGGTGCGCCAGGTGGCCGCCGACTATCAACTCAACCCCATCACCGTTTCGCGCGCTTACCAGGAGCTGGCCGACGAAGGCCTGGTCGAGAAGCGCCGCGGCCTGGGCATGTTCATGACCGAGCAGGCGGCCACGCAGCTGCGCAGCAGCGAACGCGACCGTTTCCTCAACGAAGAATGGCCGGCGGTTCTGGAGCGCATCCAGCGCCTGGGCCTGAGCCTCGACGAATTGCTGCCCCAGGGGAAAGTCTGATGAATAGCACTGCAAGTGAGTCGGTCATCACCGCCCGAGGCCTGCGCAAGGCCTACAAGACCACGGTCGCCCTCGACAACGCCAGTTTCAGCATTCCAAGCGGGCGCATCGTCGGCCTGATCGGGCCCAATGGCGCCGGCAAGACCACCGCGCTGAAGGCCATTCTTGGGCTGACCTCGGTGGAGGGTGAACTGAGCGTGCTCGGCCGCGACCCGCGACTGCACCGCGACGAACTGATGAACGACATCTGCTTCATCGCCGACGTCGCCGTGCTGCCGCGCTGGCTGAAGGTGCGCGAGGCGATCGATTTCGTGGCCGGCGTCCACCCGCGCTTCGACCGCGCCCGCTGCGAGCGCTTCCTGGCCAACACCAAGCTGCAGCCGAAGCAGCGCGTGCGCGAGCTGTCCAAGGGCATGATCGTGCAGCTGCACCTGGCGCTGGTGATGGCCATCGATGCCCGCATCCTGGTGCTGGACGAGCCGACCCTCGGCCTGGACATCCTGTACCGCAAGGAGTTCTACCAGCGCCTGCTGGAAGACTACTTCGACGAACAGAAAACCATCATCGTCACCACCCACCAGGTGGAGGAGATCGAGCACATCCTCAGCGACGTGATGTTCATCCGCGATGGCCGCATCGTGCTCGACGCGGAAATGGACGACGTCGGCCAGCGCTATACCGAGCTGCTGGTCAATGCCGACCAGCTGGACACCGCGCGCGCCCTGAAGCCGATCGACGAGCGCAGCCTGGCGTTCGGCAAGACGGTGATGCTGTTCGATGGCGTGCCGCGCACCCAGCTTTCCTCTCTCGGCGAGACCCGCATCCCGGGCCTGGCCGACCTGTTCGTCGCCATCATGAAGGGGACCTACGCATGAATGCCATCAAGCACCCCATCAGCCCGATCGGCACCCTGCGCTGGCTGCTCAAGCGCGAGTACTGGGAGAACCGCGGCGGCTTCCTGTATGCCCCGTTGATCGCGGGCCTGATCTCACTGGTGATGAGCATCGCCGGCATTGCCTTCGGCCTGTTCGCGCTGAACCGTGCGGCACGCGACGGCGGCCTGCACATCGATGGCGAGAACGTGAACATCAACGGCCTGAACCTGGCCCTGCTCACCCGTGACATCAGTGCCAAGGACCTTGCTGATCTTGGCAACGGCCTGGACCTGACTCTGGTACTCAGTTCAAGCTGGCCGTTCGTGGTGCTGGCCTTCGTCGTGTTCTTCTACTGCCTGGGCGCCCTGTACGACGATCGCCGCGACCGCAGCATCCTGTTCTGGAAGTCGTTGCCGCTGTCGGACACGCAGACCGTGCTGTCCAAAGTGATCAGCGCACTGATCGTGGCACCGTTGATCGCGGTCATCGCCGGCATCCTCACCATGTTCGGCTTCATGCTGATCATCAGTGCCGTCGCGCTGCTGCACGGTGGCAGCCCGATGACCCTGATCTGGGGCCCGGCCAGCCCGCTGACCCTGGCCGCTGGGCACCTGTCCTGGATTCCGGTCTATGCCCTGTGGGCCCTGCCCACCGCCGGCTGGCTGTTGCTGTGCTCGGCATGGGCCAGGAGCAAGCCGTTCCTGTGGGCGGTAATGTTGCCGCTGTTTGCCGGCATCATTGTCAGCTCCACCAAGATGATGCCGCTGTTCGGCCTGACCACCGGCTGGTTCTGGCAGAACATCGTCGGCCGCCTGCTGCTGGGCGGCGTGCCCGGCATGGACCTGCTGTATCGCCTCGGCGCCGACGAAGCATCGCACCGCGATCTGGACTCGGTCGTCAGCCTGATGTCCCCCGCCTCGCAGCTGAAGTCGCTGGCGATGCCGGAGCTGTGGATCGGCGCCGTCGTCGGTGCAGTGTTCATCTTCCTTGCCATCCGCCTGCGCAAGCGCGCCGGCGAGATCTGATCCCATCCATCCGGAGGCACCACCCATGCGTTCTTTGCTCGCCTGTTCTGCGTTGTTGCTGTTGCCGTTGTCGGCGCTGGCCGCCGATGCTCCGAACTGCAAGTTCACTGCCGCCCGCGCACTGAAGCTGGACGTGGCTGGTGCCAGGACGGTGGTGTTCGAGGTCAATCAGCATGACCTGAAGGTGGTCGCCAGCGCTGGCGGCGGCCAGCTGGACGGCCGCGCCTGCGCGTCCAGCCAGGAATGGCTGGACCAGCTGGTGCTGGAGCAGCGCAAGGTCGGCGACAAGCTGGTGGTGAGCCTGCGCCGCGACGGCCGCCAAAGCGGCATCAGCCTGGGCAACAGCTACGCCTGGCTGGATATCCGTGGCAGCGTGCCGGACAACATGCCGCTGCAGTTCAAGATCGGCTCGGGCGATGCCAGCGTGGAGAACGCACAGTCGCTGAGCGTGGATGTGGGTTCCGGTGATGCCGTGGTCCGCGGTACCCGCGGCAGCATCCACGCTGCAGTGGGTTCGGGCGACCTCAACATCGATGGCGGCAGCTCCCTGAATCTGCTGTCGCTGGGTTCCGGCGACGTCACCGTACGCAACATCAGCGGCGATGCCAGCACCGGTACCGTCGGCTCCGGTGACCTGAAGATCAGCGATGTGCGTGGCAACGCGCGGCTGGATACCGTGGGCTCGGGTGATATCGAGTTCAAGCGCGTGCAGGGCAGCGTTGAAGTGGGCGTGGTCGGCTCCGGCGGGGTCGATCTGGCCGACATCGGCGGCAATGTGCATGTCCGCAGCCACGGCTCGGGCGACATCAACGTCGACGGCGTGCGCGGCACCCTGACCGTCGACCACAGCGGCAGCGGTGACGTCGATCATCGCAACGTCAGCGGCCGGGTCACTCTGCCGCGCAGCAAGTAAACCCTCTTCCAGACACTACCAGGGGAACACCATGAACCTGTTGCGCCTGTTGCCCACTGTGCTGCTGTCCCTGCCGCTGATCGCCTGCGGCGGCACGTCGTCAGCACCCGACAAGACCGTTGGCAAGAGTGTGGCCGAAGCCACAGGCGGCGTCGGCGAGACCGTCAGGAACGCCATGGACGATGCCCGCAAGGATATCGCCCAGGGCAACATCAAGATCTCGGCGGACAAGCAGCCGCGTGCGGAGATCACGCCGGATGGCCGCCTGCTGATCGCGGGCAAGGAGATCGCCGCCAACGATATCCAGCGCCGTCATCTGCAGGACTACCGCGGCCACGTGGTCGCCATCGCGATGGACGGCATGGATGTCGGCCTGGCCGGCGCCAAACTGGGTGCCAGTGCTGCCGGCGAAGCGCTGAAGGGCATTTTCAGCGGCGACAGCGAAGGTGTTGAAAAGCGCATCAATGCCGAAGCCGAGAAGATCGAAGCCCAGGCCAAGCGCATCTGCGACCGCCTTCCGGCGATGCTGGCCAGCCAGCAGGCGCTCGCACGTGAACTGCCGGCATTCAAGCCCTACGCGACCATGGACCAGAGCGACGTGGACGACTGCGGCAAGGACACCGTGGTCCAGCGCTAGGCCTGTGACAGATCAGCGCACCCGGCCGGCAGCGGCGTCCGGCTGCCGGCCGTAGTGCGCCGCCCGGCTTACAATGGCGGCCCCGGACGCCCCCGAACCGAATGTCATGAAGAAGTTGTTTCTGCTGTTGACCGCCCTGCTCTGCCTTGGCCTGGCCGGCTGTGACCAGGAGTACCGCAACCACCGCGCCGAGCGTGGCAAGCCCAAGATTTCCGTCAGCGAAGGCATGGTCACCGTGCGTCGCCCGCCCGCGCCGAACATCATCATCCTCGCCGACGGCACGATGAAGATGGACGAGATCCAGATTCCGCTGGACGACGGGCAGAAACAGATGCTGCAGACCATGTTCGGCAAACTGCAGGTGCTGCGCCAGAACACCCTGGTGGCCGCACCGGCCGATCCCAACATGCAGCCGGTGAAGATCCAGCCGCCGGAGGGCATGGACGTGATTCCGGCGGACCTGATCCAGCGCATCCCGGAGTTCAAGGATTACACCGACACCTTCGGCAACATCGTCGCCGACCGTCGCTGAAAAAAAACGCCGCCCAAAGGGCGGCGTTTCTGCTTTCTGTAGAGTCGAGCCACGCTCGACTCCGGAACAACAGTCGAGCATGGCTCGACTCTACAACCGGCCGATCAACCGCCGGCGCCGCCGCCACCGGCCTGGATGCCACCGGCGGTCAGCGCGGTCGGGTCCAGCAGGCGACGCAGCTCGGCCTCCTCCAGTCCACTGTCCTCCAGCGCCACATCCAGCACCGGGCGCTGTTCCTTGTACGCACGCTTGGCAATCGCCGCAGCCTTCTCGTAGCCGATGATCGGGTTGAGGGCGGTAACCAGGATCGGGTTGCGCGCCAGCGCCTCGGCAACGCGGTCCTCGCGCACCTTCAGCCCGGCAATCGCACTGTCGGCCAGCAGGGTGGACACGTTGGCCAGCAGGCCGATGCCATCGAGCAGGTTCACTGCGATCAGCGGCAGGGTGACGTTGAGCTGGAAGTTGCCGGTCTGCCCGGCCACGGTGATCGCAGTGTGGTGACCGATCACCTGTGCACAGGCCATCACCGTCGCTTCCGGAATCACAGGGTTGACCTTGCCCGGCATGATCGAGCTGCCCGGCTGCAGCGCCGGCAGTTCGATCTCGCCCAGCCCGGCCAGCGGACCGGCGTTCATCCAACGCAGGTCGTTGGCGATCTTGATCAGCGCCACCGCCAGCGCATTGAGCTGACCGGAAAGCTCCACCGCGTCGTCCTGTGCGGCCAGGCCTTCGAACTTGTTCTCGGCACTGTCGAACTTGAAACCGGTCTGCTGCTTCAGTGCCTTGGCCACCTGTGCACCGAAGCGCGGATCGGCATTGATGCCGGTGCCGATGGCGGTGCCACCCAGCGGCAGCCGGCGCACGCGCTTGAGGCTGTCTTCGATACGCTCCTGCGCCGACGCCAGCTGCGCCGACCACGCGCCGAATTCCTGCTCGAAGGTCAGCGGCATCGCATCCATCAGGTGGGTGCGGCCGGTCTTGACCACCTTGCGCAGGCTGCGGCCCTTCTTGTCCAGGGTCTTGCGCAGGTGCACCAGCGCCGGCAGCAGCTGCTCATGCGTCGCCAACACCGCCGACACCCGCAACGCGGTCGGAATCACGTCGTTGGAGCTCTGCCCCTGGTTGACGTGGTCATTGGGGTGCACACTGGTCTTGCCCGCCTTGCCGGCACGGTTGGCCAGGGTGGCGATGACCTCATTGGCATTCATGTTCGACGACGTGCCAGAACCCGTCTGGTAGACATCGATCGGGAACTGCGCGTCCCAGTTGCCGGCGGCCACTTCGGCGGCAGCGGTCTGGATGGCCTTGGCCACGTTCTTCGGCAGGTGGCCCAGTTCTGCGTTGACGCCCGCGGCGGCGCCCTTGACCAGGCCCAGGGCACGGATGAAACCGCGCGGCATGCGCTGGCCCGACACCGGGAAGTTCTGCACGGCACGCTGGGTCTGGGCGCCCCACAGGGCGTCCGCAGGCACCTGCAGCTCGCCCATGCTGTCGTGTTCGATTCTGAAACCCTTGCTTGCAGCTTTGCTCATTGCATCAACTCCGCACTACTTCAGTTGGGGAAAGGGAAGCGGCGGCTGGCAGGGTGTCGCTTCCCGGGCTGGCGGCTGCGCCAACGATACTCCCTTGCCCGCAGCGTGGGATGACGAGGGCGGGCCAGATCGTTTCATCCGCAGGGCCGATCTGCACGCGCAAGGGGTAGTGGCCGCCGCAGGCCAGCAAACCAAGGCCACGGGGGGCGGGGCGGGGTTCCGGCCCCCGGCCGGCCCCACCACCCCCGCCCGGGGGAGAAAATAGCCCCCCCCG
>NZ_JBDJKU010000030.1:0-51202 GCF_039673015.1 Stenotrophomonas sp. TWI1409 | reverse complement strand
GTCCGGTTGCGGTGGCGTGAGCGCCATGGATGGCGCGACCGAGCCTCCATGGACGGATTCACGGCGTCCCCCGCAACCGGACCCACCCCGCCATCCCTCAGTAAACCCGCTGTTGCTCCGGCTCTTGCTGTAGCTCTGGCCTCTGCGGGTGCAGGGCGCCGCCCTGCCGAACTAAACTACCCGCCGTTGTCCCTGCAGGATTGCCCATGTTCGATACCTCGCCCCAGCTCGATTGCGCCGGCCGCATCCTGCGCCTCGACCGTGCCCGGGTCATGGGCATCGTCAATGTCACCCCGGACTCGTTCTCCGATGGCGGCGCGCACGACACCACCGAGGCCGCGGTCGCACATGGCCTGAAACTGGTCGAGGACGGCGCGGACCTGCTCGATATCGGTGGCGAATCCACCCGCCCCGGCGCCGCGCCGGTATCGGTCGAGGACGAGCTGCGCCGGGTGCTTCCGGTGATCGAGCAGCTGGCCGCCCGTACGCAGGTTCCGATTAGTATCGATACCTTCAAGCCGGAGGTGATGCGTGCGGCCGTGGCCGCCGGCGCGGGCATGATCAATGACATCTTCGGCCTGCGCCAGGACGGGGCGCTGGACGCCGCCGCTGCAACCGGCGTGCCGGTGGTGCTGATGCACATGCAGGGCGAGCCGGGCCACATGCAGGCTGACCCACACTACGATGACGTGGTCGCCGAGGTGCACGGTTTCCTGGTGCAGCGCCTGTTCGCTGCAGAAATGGCCGGCATCGCGAAGAAGAACCTGCTGGTCGACCTCGGTTTCGGCTTCGGCAAGACCACGGCCCACAACATGACCCTGCTGGCGCGCTCGGAACGCTTCCTGGAACTGGGCGTGCCGATGCTGGCTGGCTTGTCGCGCAAGCGCAGCCTGGGCGAACTGACCGGCCGCGACACGCCGTCCGAACGCGTGGCCGCGTCGGTGGCCGCGCACCTGATTGCGGTGCAGCGTGGTGCGCGCATCGTGCGCGTGCATGACGTGGCGGCCACCGTCGATGCGCTGAAGATCTGGCAAGCGGTCGAGGCGGTGCCGACGCCGCGCGCCGACGCCACGCCGACGATCCGCTGGCCGGACGAAGACTGATGGGCATCGACCGGCGGCCGCTGGCGATCGCCGTGATGGGGCCGACCGCCAGTGGCAAGACCGCCACCGCGATCGCTCTGGCACAGCAGCTGGATGGCGAAATCGTCAGCGTCGATTCGGCGCTGGTGTACCGCCACCTGGATATCGGTTCGGCCAAGCCCGATGCGGCAGAGCGTGCGCAGGCGCCGCACCATCTGCTGGACCTGCGCGATCCCTGGCAGACCTACTCGGCAGCCGAATTCGCCGCCGATGCCGGCCGGGTCGTGGCCGACATCGTGGCACGTGGCAAGATGCCGATCCTGGCCGGTGGCACTGGCCTGTACTTCCGCGCCCTGTTACAGGGCCTGTCGCCGATGCCCGAGGCCGATCCGGCGACGCGCGAAGCGCTCAGCGCCGAGGCGGCCGAGCGTGGCTGGGCGGCGCTGCACGCAGAGTTGGCCAAGGTCGATCCAGCAGCAGCGGCACGCATCCATGCCACCGACCCGCAGCGCATCCAGCGGGCGCTGGAGGTCTATCGCCTGACCGGCACCCCCATCACTGAATGGCAGCGCCGGCCGGGCGTGGCGCCGTTGCCGGTGCGCACCCTCAAGCTGATCCTGGCGCCGCGTGACCGCGCGGTGCTGCACCAGCGCATCGAGGCGCGCTTCGACGCCATGCTGGCGCAGGGCTTCCTCGACGAGGTGCGGGCGTTGCGCGCGATGCCGGAAATGGCTGCCGTGGAGGCGCCGCTGGACCTGCCGGCAGTGCGCGCGGTCGGCTATCGGCAGGCCTGGGAATACCTGGAGGGGGAGGGCGATGCCGCCCGCTTCCGTGACAAGGCGATCTTCGCCACCCGCCAGCTGGCCAAGCGCCAGCTGACCTGGCTGCGCGGCGAGCTTGATGCGCGCTGGTTCGACCCCCATATCGACCACGAGCGCCTGGCCGGCGCGGTGTCGACCTTCGTCGCACGCTGAACCCCCGCCAGCCGTGTAACATCATCGGTCGGCGGGCGGCTCGGGGGCCGTGGCAACCGTCGGCAACCCAATAAGAACAATAATCAGGAGTGTGCAATGTCCAAGGGGCAATCGCTGCAGGATCCTTTCTTGAATGCACTGCGGCGCGAACGCGTGCCGGTTTCGGTGTACCTGGTGAACGGCATCAAGCTGCAGGGCACGATCGAGTCGTTCGACCAGTTCGTGGTCCTGCTGCGCAACACGGTCAGTCAGATGGTCTACAAGCACGCCATTTCCACGGTCGTTCCGGCACGCAACGTGAAGGTCGGTCCGGGCGGTGGTTATGTGCAGTCGGGTGAAGGTGGTCAGGCAGGTGATGAAGCAGACGAATAATACCGGAGCGGTGAATGTTTGACCGCTCGAAGAAGGGCGAACACGCCCTGTTGATCCAGCCCCATTTCGGCAAGCTGGAAGACGATGTGCTTGAAGAGTTCGGTGATCTGGCCCGCTCGGCTGGGGCCAGCATCGCCGCGACGATCACCGCACGCCTGGATCGTCCGAATCCGTCGACCCTGATCGGCAGCGGCAAGCTGGACGAGATCAAGGCCGCGGCCGATGCCAGCGGTGCCGACCTGATCCTGGTCAACCATGCGTTGAGCCCGGGCCAGGAGCGCAACCTGGAACGCTTCCTCGAGCGCCGGGTGATCGACCGTACCGGCCTGATCCTGGACATCTTCGCCCAGCGTGCGCACAGCCACGAAGGCAAGCTGCAGGTCGAGCTGGCGCAGCTGCGTCACCTGGCCACGCGGCTGGTGCGCGGCTGGACCCACCTGGAGCGCCAGCGCGGTGGTTCGATCGGCCTGCGTGGCCCGGGTGAAACCCAGCTGGAAACCGACCGCCGCCTGTTGCAGAAGCGTGTCGAGCAGCTGCAGAAGCGGCTGGAAAAGGTCGAGGTGCAGCGCACCCAGATGCGCCGTGCGCGCGTGCGCAGCGAGCTGCCGCGCGTGGCCCTGGTCGGCTACACCAACGCCGGCAAGTCGACCCTGTTCAACGCCATGACCGGCGCCGAGGCGTACGCCGCCGACCAGCTGTTCGCGACGCTGGACCCGACCGTGCGCCGCATCGCGGTGCCGGGCGGCAACGTGGTGCTGGCCGACACCGTCGGCTTCGTCCGTGATCTGCCGCATGACCTGGTCGCTGCGTTCCGCTCGACCCTGTCCGAGGCGCGCGAGGCCGATTTCCTGCTGCACGTGGTCGACGCCGCCGATCCGCACCGCGAGGAGCGCATCGCCCAGGTGGACGAGGTACTGACCGCGGTCGGTGCCGGTGACCTGCCGCAGTTGCTGGTGTTCAACAAGATTGACCGGATCGAGGGCGCCGACGTTCGCCACGATGGCCAGGACGGTATCCCGGATGAGTCGCGTCGCGAGCGGGTGTGGATTTCCGCGCGTGACGGGCAGGGCCTGGAGCTGCTGCAGGCAGTGCTGGGCAAGCGCCTGGGCCTGCAGCATGTCACCGGCGAACTGCGCCTGCCGCCGGATGCCGGCCGCCTGCGTGCGCGCCTGCACCAGCTGGAAGTGATCCGCAGCGAGCAGGCCGACGAAGACGGCTGGCTGCTGCAGGTCGACCTGCCGATCGCAGAAGCCGAAAAGCTGGCTGCCAGTGCCGACGGCGCGCCGATCCGGGCGCTGCTGCCGGAGAAACTGCCGGAGTGGTGAGGTAGCGGCCCATGCCCGGTGGTGCCGGCCGCTGGCCGGCAGCGCAACCGTGCCGGAGGGGCGCGACATCCAGCTGTCATCTGCGGTACAACGTGCAGGTTCTTCACCCCACCGTCATGCCGATGTCCATTCCCACCGACGCTGAACTCAATGCCCAGTCCGCCGCGCTCGGGCAGCGCCTGCAGCAGGCTTCGCTGCAGCTGGTGACCGCTGAAAGCTGCAGTGGTGGCTGGATCGCCAAGTGCATGACTGATATCGCCGGTTCCTCGGCGTTCTTCGACTGCGGCATGGTGGTCTACAGCTACGAGGCCAAGCAGCGCCTGCTGGGCGTGCGTGCGCAGACCCTGGAGCAGTTCGGCGCGGTCAGCCGCGAAACCGTGCTGGAAATGGTGTCCGGCGCGCTGGTCAATTCCGGCGCCGGTATCGCCGTGGCGGTGACCGGCATTGCCGGACCCGGCGGTGGCAGCCCGGACAAGCCCGTCGGCAGTGTCTGGATCGGCTGGAAGCGCCGCGGTGGCTACGCCCGTGCCGAGCTGTTCCAGTTCGATGGCGACCGCGAAGCCATCCGCCGGCAAACCGTGGCGGCGGCATTGCGCGGTATCGACGCCCAGCTGTGACATGCTGATCCGGTAATCGTCCGGAGCACGCATGATGTGGGAAACGCTGGGCACGGTCCGTGACCTGGGCCGACTGCAGGAAATCGCCGTCGTCCTGATCCGCTATGGCTTCGGCGATGTGGTGCGGCGCATCGGCCTGGCCAGCACGCTGGAGCGGGCAGGGCGCCTGCTGCACTGGAACGAGGAGCGGCAGGAACTGTTGCGGATGACCGCGCCGGTGCGCGTGCGCAGCGCGATGCAGGATCTCGGCCCGACCTTCGTCAAGCTCGGCCAGGTGCTGGCGACGCGCGTCGACCTGCTGCCGCCGGAATGGATCGCCGAGCTCTCTGAACTGCAGAACGCAGTACCGGCGCTGCCGTACGCGGATATCCGTGAGCAGCTCGAGGCCGATCTTGGCGCATCGCCTTCAGAAGTGTTCGCCTTCCTTGATGAAACCCCGATGGCCGCCGCCTCGCTGGCGCAGGCCCATCGCGCGCGCCTGCATGACGGTCGCGAGGTGGTGCTGAAGGTGCGTCGCCCCGGCATCCGCGATGTGGTCGAAGCGGACCTGCGGCTGCTGGCCCGCCTGGCCGAAATCGTTGAAGCCCGGCTTCCGGACCTGCGTCGTTACCGCCCGGCCGAGGTGGTGCAGCAGTTCACGGTGTCGCTGCGCCGCGAGCTGGATTTCGCCGCCGAGTGCCGCAATGCCGAGCGCATCGCGCGCAACTTCAAGGGCCGCGACGACATCCTGATTCCCGACGTGCACTGGCAGTGGACCTGCGAAAGCCTGAACGTGCAGGACTTCGTCGACGGCATTCCAGGGCGTGATCTGGCCGGCGTCGATGCGGCGGGGCTGGACCGGCGCGAACTGGCGCGACGCGGTGCGGACATCGTGCTGAAGATGGTGCTGGAGGACGGCAGCTTCCACGCCGATCCGCATCCCGGCAACATCATCTACCTGCGCGACGGCCGTATCGGCGTGATCGATTTCGGCATGGTCGGTGCGCTGTCCGAAGTGCGTCGTTTCCAGGTTGCGCAGCTGCTGCACGGGCTGGTCGAGCAGGACCCGCAGGGTGTGGCCGACGTGCTGCTGGACTGGGCCGGCGGCGTGGAAGTGGACGAGAACCGGCTGCAGCACGACATCAGCCAGTTCGTCGACCAGTACCGTGGCGTGCCGCTGAAGGACCTGCGCATCGGTCTGATGCTGGGCGACATCACCCAGCTGCTGCGCAGCTACAGCCTGACCCTGCCGGCCGACCTGGCGCTGATGATCAAGGCGTTCCTGACACTGGAAGGGATGGGGCGGCAGCTGGACCCGGATTTCGACATGGCCAGCGCCGCGCGCCCGTTCCTGGAACGGGTGGTACTGCAGCGCTATGCGCCCAAGGCCCTGCTCAAGCGCGGCCGCCGCAGCTTGCTGGGCCTGGTCGACTTCGCCGGTGAACTGCCCCGCGACCTGCGCAAGCTGGTCCAGGCCGCCCGCCGTGGGCGC
Source organism: Stenotrophomonas sp. TWI1409 (assembly GCF_039673015.1). NCBI lineage: Bacteria > Pseudomonadati > Pseudomonadota > Gammaproteobacteria > Lysobacterales > Lysobacteraceae > Stenotrophomonas > Stenotrophomonas sp. TWI1409. Next base: position 45,361 of record NZ_JBDJKU010000030.1, on the reverse strand, counting down.
CTGCAGCTGAAGGTGGAAACCACGGCGCTGCAGGGCTTCGGCGAGCAGGTGAACCGTGCGGCGAACCGGCTGGTGATGGGCATCGTCACTGCTGCCCTGATCATCGGCTCATCCATCGTGATGCACAGTGTAGGTGGCGTCTCCAGCCGCTGGCTGCTGGCGCTGGGCGTATGCGGCTTCATCGGCGCCGGCTTCTGCGGCGTCTGGATCCTGTTTTCGATCTGGAGAAGCGGCAAACACACATAGTGTGCTTGCCGCAGCGGTTCCCAACGGGAACCGCGGAATCGCTGCGCGATTCCTGTAGAGCCGACCGCTGGTCGGCTGCTTTTGCTCCGCCTTTGTCTCTGCCAGCCAGGCCAAGCCCAGCGACGATCGCCGAGCACGGCTCGGCACCACAGATGCCGCCGTGTCGCCCCCGGCACTTGCAGTCCTGCTCATTAGTAGTAATACTACTAACCATGGACCTGACCGACACCCAGCAGGCGATCCTGCAGTTGATCGCCGAGCGTATCGAGAGCGAAGGCGCGCCGCCGTCGCAGACTGAAATCGCACGTGCGTTCGGCTTCAAGGGCGTGCGCGCGGCCCAGTACCACCTGGAGGCCCTGGAGCAGGCCGGTGCGATCCGTCGCATCCCGGGCCAGGCCCGCGGCATCCGCCTGGTACAGGCGCCACCGGTCGAGAAGCTGGCCGAGCCGGGCCTGCCCGACAGCGTCCTGCGCCTGCCGGTATTGGGCCGTGTCGCAGCCGGCCTGCCGATCGGTGCCGATATCGGCTCGGACGACTTCGTGGTGCTGGACCGGGTGTTCTTCTCGCCGGCACCGGATTACCTGTTGAAGGTGCAGGGCGATTCGATGATCGACGAGGGCATCTTCGACGGTGACCTGATCGGCGTGCACCGCACCCGCGATGCTCATTCCGGACAGATCGTCGTGGCCCGCATCGATGACGAGATCACCGTCAAGCTGCTGAAGATCGCCAAGGATCGTATCCGCCTGCTGCCGCGCAATCCCGACTACAAGCCGATCGAGGTGCTGCCTGACCAGGACTTCTCGATTGAGGGCCTCTATTGCGGCCTGTTGCGACCCAACCGTTGACCCGTTCCATAGCGCATTACCCCGCGGTCTTTTGTGGCGATTCTCTGGTTCCACTGAGGTTGGTACGGATGTCCGATAATTCTTTTCAGAGCGCCGGGCAGAATCTCAGCCTGTGCGATACGTCCGACTTAAAGTGAACCCATGGCAAAGAAGACCCCCAAAGACAGCACCTCCAACGACACGACCTCTGCAAGGACCAATCCGATGGACGAGAACAAGAAGCGCGCCCTCGCTGCAGCTCTGGGCCAGATCGAAAAGCAGTTCGGCAAGGGCTCGGTGATGCGCATGGGCGACCGCGTGGTCGAGCCCGTCGAAGCCATCCCGACCGGTTCGCTGATGCTCGACATCGCGCTGGGCATTGGCGGTCTGCCGAAGGGCCGTGTCGTTGAAATCTACGGGCCGGAATCCTCGGGCAAGACCACGCTGACCCTGCAGGCCATCGCTGAATGCCAGAAGATGGGCGGCACCGCGGCCTTCATCGACGCCGAGCACGCGCTGGACCCGATCTACGCCGCCAAGCTGGGCGTGAACGTGGACGACCTGCTGCTGTCGCAGCCGGATACCGGCGAGCAGGCGCTGGAAATCGCCGACATGCTGGTCCGTTCGGGTTCGGTGGACATCCTGGTGATCGACTCGGTCGCCGCGCTGACCCCGAAGGCCGAAATCGAAGGCGAGATGGGCGACCAGCTGCCGGGCCTGCAGGCCCGCCTGATGAGCCAGGCGCTGCGCAAGCTGACCGGCAACATCAAGCGCTCCAACACCCTGGTGGTCTTCATCAACCAGCTGCGCATGAAGATCGGCGTGATGATGCCGGGCCAGAGCCCGGAAACCACCACCGGCGGCAACGCGCTGAAGTTCTACGCTTCGGTGCGCCTGGACATCCGCCGTATCGGCGCGATCAAGAAGGGCGACGAGATCATTGGCAACCAGACCAAGATCAAGGTCGTCAAGAACAAGCTGGCGCCTCCGTTCAAGCAGGTCATCACCGAGATCCTGTACGGCGAAGGCATCAGCCGCGAGGGCGAGCTGATCGACATGGGTGTGGACGCCAAGCTGGTCGAGAAGGCCGGCGCCTGGTACAGCTACGGTGAGGAGCGCATCGGCCAGGGCAAGGACAACGCCCGTGGCTACCTGCGCGACAACCCGACGGTCGCTGCCAAGCTTGAAGCCGAGCTGCGCGAGAAGTTCCAGCCGACCGAAGCCAGCCGTGAGGAAGGCGACGACGAAGGCGACGACGAATAAGGCTTGCTGTGGGGCAGGGCGGCGCCGTCAGTGACGTCGCCCTGTCCCGCAGGTTCGAATCGCCCAGGGATGGGCAGGGCGCCACGGATGGCGCCACCCTTGGAGCACCGATGTCCGACGCCGACGACATTCCCACCGGCCGCAAGCGCCGGCCGCGCGAGCAGACGCCCGTGCAACGCGCTCTGGGCCTGCTGGTCCGCCGCGAGCACTCGCGCAAGGAGCTCACCCGCAAGCTGACCTCACGCGGTATCGAAGACGAAGCCGCGCAGGCGGCTGTGGCCAAGTTGACAGAGGCCGGCTGGCAGGACGACACCCGTTTCGCCGAGAACCTGGTGCGGATGCGCGCCAACACCGGTTATGGGCCGATCCATGTCCGCGCCGAGCTGGGCACTCACGGCCTGGACAGTGCCGCGATTGCCGCGGCGATGGACAGCTACGAAGGCGACTGGCAGGAAAATGCCCGTGATCTGGTCCGCCGACGCTTTGGCGAGGCCGGTCCGCAGGACCTGACGCAGCGGCGCAAGGCCGCCGATCTGCTGGCCCGACGGGGCTTCGACGGCGACAGCATCCGCCGTGCGACCCGCTACGACCCGGATGACTGAGACTGGCGGCGCCGGGCCTGATACCCTTTAGGTTTTCGGCGGTCCCTCGCGACCCTGGCCAACGCGGCCGGTGGTCCGGGCCCGCCGGCCCGCAGACTGCCAGCCCCCAATGAACGCATCCGCCAAATTCACGACTTCCCAGATCCGCAGCGACTTCCTTGAATTCTTCAAGGGCAAAGGCCACACCATCGTGCCGTCGGCGCCGCTGGTGCCGGGCAATGATCCGACCCTGCTGTTCACCAACTCCGGCATGGTGCAGTTCAAGGACGTGTTCCTTGGCGCGGAGAAGCGCAGCTACGTGCGCGCGGCCGACGTGCAGCGCTGCCTGCGCGCGGGCGGCAAACACAACGACCTCGACCAGGTCGGCTACACCGCACGCCACCACACTTTCTTCGAAATGCTGGGCAACTGGTCGTTCGGCGACTACTTCAAGAAGGATGCGATCGCCTGGGCCTGGGAACTACTGACCCAGGTCTGGAAGCTGCCGGCCGAGCGCCTGCTGGTCACCGTCTACCAGACCGATGACGAAGCGTACGCACTGTGGCGCGACATGGTCGGCGTGCCGGAAGAGCGCATCGTGCGCATTGGCGACAACAAGGGCGCACCGTTCGCTTCGGACAACTTCTGGCAGATGGCCGACACCGGTCCGTGCGGCCCGTGCACCGAGATCTTCTACGACCACGGCGACCATATCGCCGGCGGCCCCCCGGGCTCCCCGGATGAGGACGGCGACCGCTTCATCGAAATCTGGAACCTGGTGTTCATGCAGTTTGACCGCCAGCCCGACGGCACCCTGGTGCCGCTGCCGGCGCCGTGCGTGGATACCGGCATGGGCCTGGAGCGCCTGGCGGCGATCCTGCAGCACGTGCACACCAACTACGAGATCGACCTGTTCCAGGCGCTGATCCGCAAGGCGTCCGAGCTGACCGGCACCGCCGACCTGGAAAACAAGTCGCTGCGCGTGATCGCCGACCACATCCGTGCCTGTTCGTTCCTGATCGTCGACGGCGTGCTGCCGTCCAACGAAGGCCGCGGCTACGTGCTGCGCCGTATCATCCGCCGCGCCCTGCGCCACGGCTGGATGCTGGGTGTGCGCCAGCCGTTCTTCAGCAAGCTGGTGCCGACCCTGGTCGAGCAGATGGGCGAGGCCTATCCGGAACTGCCGGCGGCGGTCGATACCGTCACCCGTGCGCTGCAGGCCGAAGAAGAGCGTTTCGCTGAAACCCTCGACGCCGGCATGAAGATCTTCGAAGACGTTGCCGGCAAGGCCAGCAATGGCGTGATCCCCGGCGTTGATGCGTTCCGCCTGTACGACACCTATGGCTTCCCGCTCGACCTGACCCAGGACATCGCCCGCGAGCGCGACCTGACCGTCGACATCGCCGGCTTCGATGCGGCGATGGAGCAGCAGCGCGAGACCGCGCGCGCGGCCGGCAAGTTCGGTGGCGGCGTGACCCTGCCGGCCGAGCTGGTGGCGACCCTCAGCCCGACCGTGTTCCTGGGGTATGACCGCCTGCAGGCCGACGGCCTGACCGTGCTGGCCCTGCTCAAGGACGGTCGTCCGGTGCAGTCGGCCGATGCCGGTGATGCGGTCATCGTGATCACCAACCAGACCCCGTTCTACGCCGAGTCCGGCGGCCAGGTCGGCGACACCGGCGTGCTCACCGGCAACGGCGTGCGCCTGGCGGTAGAAGACACCCAGAAGTTCGCCGGCCAGTTCCATGGCCACGTCGGCACCCTGTCCGAAGGCGGCCTGAAGGTCGGTGATGTGCTGTCCGGCCAGGTCGATGGCGAGCGCCGTGGCGCCACCATCCTCAACCACTCCGCCACCCACCTGCTGCATGCCGCCCTGCGCGAAGTGCTGGGCACCCACGTGCAGCAGAAGGGCTCGCTGGTGGCGCCGGACCGCCTGCGCTTCGACTTCTCGCACTTCCAGCCGATCAGCGCGGAAGAGCTGGCCGTGATCGAGCGCAAGGTCAACCAGCAGGTGCGTGCCAACAACGCTGCCGAAGTGCACAACATGGGCATGCAGGAAGCGCTGGACTTCGGCGCGATGGCCCTGTTCGGCGAGAAGTACGGCGAACACGTGCGCGTGCTGAAGATGGGTGACTACTCCACCGAGCTGTGCGGCGGTACCCACGTCAACCGCACCGGCGACATCGGCCTGTTCAAGATCACCTCCGAGGGTGGTGTCTCCGCTGGCGTGCGCCGTATCGAAGCGGTCACCGGCCAGGGCGCCCTGGACTACGTGGACGCCGAAGAGGCTCGCCTGGCCGAAGCCGCCGACCTGCTCGGTGGCAGCGCTGCCGACGTGGTCGAGAAGATCCGTGCCCTCGGCCAGCGCCAGAAGCAGCTGGAGCGCGAACTGGACGCCGTGAAGGCCAAGGTTGCCGCCGGTGCTACCGCCGACCTGTCCGGCCAGGCGGTCGAGGTTGCCGGTGTGAAGGTGCTGGCCGCCCGTCTGGAGGGCTTCGATGCCAAGGCCCTGCGTGACGCCATGGACCGCCTGAAGCAGCAGCTGGGCGATGCGGTGATCGTGCTGGCCGGCGCCCAGGACGGCAAGGCTGCCCTGGTCGCAGGTGTGAACGGCAGCGCAATGGGCAAGGTCAAGGCCGGGGAACTGTTGTCCCATATCGCCGGTCAGATCGGGGGCAAGGGCGGCGGACGCCCGGACCTCGCCCAGGGTGGTGGCGAGGACGGGCCCGCCCTTGCCACTGCGCTGGCTGCAGTCGTCGAATGGGTCAGCCCCCGCCTGTGATGAACCTGGCCGTCCCCCTCCTTGTAGGAGCGGGACGGCTGACGGTACCATTGCGAATCTTTTCCCTTTGTCGTGGTAGCGCTTCTTGACGGAGCGTCAAGCCGGTGGGGGATACCCTTCCACACGGTTCCATGGAGACTTACAAAAATGTTGATCCTGACTCGCCGCGTCGGCGAAACCCTGATGATCGGAGACTCGGTGAGCGTCACCGTGCTTGGCGTCAAGGGTAACCAGGTGCGTATCGGCATCACCGCGCCGAAGGACGTCGCTGTGCATCGCGAAGAGATCTATCAGCGCATCCAGCGCGGTGACGAAGCCGGTGGCACCGGTAGCGAAAATTCTGCCGAATAACGCTTTACCTTCGCACTCGATTAACGTTATGATTCACGCCCCGCTGAGGTGCAACGCACCAGACGCGGAGAAAACCCCGGAGTGATGCCCGAGTGGCCGAAGGGGCTCCCCTGCTAAGGGAGTATAGGGTCAAAAGCTCTATCGAGGGTTCGAATCCCTCTCACTCCGCCAGATACAAAGAAGCGCCTGCAGATCCTCGATCTGCAGGCGTTTTTCTTTATCCGACACTCGAAAGTACAGCCGGCGTGGAGCTGGCTATCCTGGCTGATCCGTACGGGTGGCAGGCACTGGCGCGGGCGTCGCCGCTGGTGCCGGAGCGGGCGCACCGGGCAGCTGTGGCGGTTCAAGATAGCGAGTTGAGGTTTCCCGCCACAGCAAGGCAAGCGTGCAGTCGTTGGCACGTTCCCTGCACATTCTTTCGGCCTTCCGCTGCGCGGCGTCCGCGGTCTTCTCACCCAGTGCAAAGCCCAACGCAATCGTGCCGGTCGCTATGGCCGAATAGCCTTCGCTGCTGGTGCTGGCGGACTGACCGCAATTGCGCGATCGCGCTGCGCAGTAGTGCAGCGACTGCTGCATCGCAGTGGTGAGGGAAGATTGGTTCATCGAATAGCCGTAGCGGCCATCCTTGTCGTAGGTGATCGCAGACGCAGCACTTGCGCCTGATGAAACGGACAACAACAGCGCCAGTGAAACCGCATGCTTCCAGTTCATCACGCTCTCCTTTTCTGCCGATGGTGAATCAACCGGGGAGCGTGGCGCAACCACGCAGGGGGGGCGATGGACGACGCCTGCAGGCCGTCTGCCTGCAGGCGTGTACCGATGCATCCGGTTGTCAGAGCTTCACCGTCACACCCACCTGGAAGCCCCGCCCGGGCAACGGTGCGATGTACTTCAACGGCGAATTGTGCGGCCGTGCTTCTTCATTGAGCAGGTTGCTGCCGTTGACGAACACCTCCACGCCGGCGATGTAGCTGTTGCGCACCGGCAGTTCGCGGCTGACCTGCAGGTCGACCATGTTGAACGCATCCAGTGGCACTTCCTCGCTGACATTGCGGCCGAGGTACTTCTGGGTGTCGTAGTAGGTGCTGGACAGCTGCGCCTTCCAGCCCTCGCGCTGCCATTGCAGGTTGGCACCGTAGCGGTTGGTCGGCATGTTCGGCAGGTACTCGCCGTCATTGTGGGCACGCAGCGAATCGGGGCGGTCGGCCTTGTTCTTCACCAGGTCGGCGAAGGCGGACACATTCAACGTGCCGAAGCGGCCCAGGTCCAATGCCTGCGAAGCATCGATCTCGAAGCCCTTCACCGTGGTGTCGGTCTGCTTCCAGTACTTCAGTGGCAGGCGGTTGGCGGTCTGCAGGCCGGAGTAGCCGAGGTAGAGATAATTCTCGTACTTCATCCGGTACGCGGTGGCGGAGAGCTCGAAACCGCCGAGATGGAACAGGCCGGTCAGTTCCAGGTTCTTCGCGCGTTCCGGTTCCAGATTCTGGTTGCCTTCTTCCTGGGTCATCACCGAGTAGTGTGCGTTGCTGGCATACAGCTCGTTGATCTCCGGGGCACGTTGCGAAGACGAGTAGCGCACCTTGGCCGCGAACATCGGCCCCAGCTCGACATACGAACCCAGGCTGTAGCTGTTGAGCCGGTAGTCGCGGTCCTGCAGTTTGGTGTTGGCGGCATTGCGCGCGGTCTTGAAGCGGCTTGGTTGCAGGTCATGGTCAACGCGCTCGTGGCGCACGCCAGCGTCGAAACTGGCCCAGCCGAAGTCGAGCGTTTCCTTCAGGAACACCGCATTGCTGCGGGTGTCCACGTCCGGCAGGTAGCGCTGAGAACCACTGCCGGTGACATCACGCGACTGATGGCTGAAACCGAGCAGGCCGCTGAGCGGGCCGATGCGTTGATGGCTGAGCAGCAGCTCGGCCTGGGTGCTCTCGAAATCGTAGTCGTTGGCCTTGGTGGCGCCCAGCCGCTCGCCTGAGGTGTTGTCCAGCTTGGAAACGCGGAGTTCCGCGCGCTCGAACCACGGTAGTGGATCACGCAGCAGGGCTTCCAGCGCGTAGCGCTGTTGCTTGATCACCACGCCCACCGGCAGGCCATCGGCATAGTTGGAACCGAACGACAGGTTCTGCATCGAGAAGCCTGGAACGCCGTACTCGCTGTCCTTGGCATCAATGCTGACACCGACGTAACCGCGGTCGAAGAACAGCGTCGAACCGAAGGCCACCTGCGAATTGCGTGCATAGCTGTTGCCCAGCCGGTGGTGGTAATCGGGAGTCACATCGTTGTTGATCTGCTTCTGCACGTATGAAGGCGTGCCTGCGACGTAGGCCGGGTTGACCGGATTGACGTAGGTACGGCGCTGCCAGACCGATGTCGGATTGTTGGTGTAGAACGAGAAATCACCATCGGCCCAGTCCGGGTTCTCGGTCATGAACTGGTCGATGTATGGCTGCGAGGCCTTGTTGTAGATCTGCTGGACGCGCGCCTCTTTCTGGCAGGCGTCGGCCAGTGCCGAGTTGACGCCCCCGCCTGCCGGGAACAGCCCGGTGTTGCAGACGCTGGCCTTGCTGTTGCCGGGGATGTCGTAGTGCGAGATGCGCTGCCGCGACACCTGCAGATTGGTGGAGATGTTGCGCTGATTGTTGAAGTTCATGCGGAAGCCCTGCGCGTCGGCCGCGTTGAAGCCCTTGCGCAGGACCAGTTCCATCGACTGATCCCTGTCTTCCATGCTGCGCGAGATCAGGCCCGAGTCGATCTCCACGCTGCCGCCGATCGCATTGCCCCCATAGCGCACGGTGTCGGAGGACTTGTTGACGGTGACGCTGCGCACGAACAGCGGATCGAACGGGATGTTGATGTCACCGCTGATCGCGTTCATGCCCAGAATCGATTGGCCGTCCTGCAGGATCTGCACACGGTTGCCGCTGAGGCTGCGGATGACCGGAGCGCCCGCGTTTGGCCCGAAGGCGCTGCTCTGCACACCGGAGACGTGTTCGAGCAGGCCGCCGAGGGTGCGGTTCTGCGCCTGCGGATTGTCGACGGTGACCCGGCTGTCGATGCGCGAGGGTTGGGAGGCCTGGACCTGGAGGGTGGGGAGGGTGGGTTCGTCCGCGGCCTGGGCGGTGTGGACGACGAACAGAATGGCTGCAGCAAGGAGATGGCGGCGCATGACACGATCCGTGAAGTTGATGTGAAATGTTATAACGTAACTATTTGTATCGACAAGGGCGGATTGGGCCTTGCCACCAGGGCTGGATATGAGAACGGTTCTCATATGAGAATGGCGGGTGATTTTTCACGGGCGCACCATGCACAGCCTCACCCTCGCCGACCTGGACCGCTTGGGCCGCAGCAGTGGTTTCCGCTATCGGCTGCCAGCACTCGCGTCCGCCGCCGATTCGGGCGCGCTGTGCGTGGTCGAGGGCAGGGTGGAACAGCGCTGCTTGCGCCCTGGCATCAGCCTGGCGCTGTCGGACGTGGTCGCGCATCAGCCGTTCGAGGCGACTTCGGAGGCACCCCCGCCGTTCGCTGCGATCGTGATGCTGGAAGGTCGTGCCGGAGCACGCCTGGAAGGGCAGGCTGTGATCGGCATGAACCGCGGCGCCGGCGCGATGGTGTTGGCCGATGCCACGCCGATGACTGCGATTCATCCGGCCGGTCAACGGATGCGCAGTCTGAATGTCTCGCTGGATGCACCGGCCGAGATGGACGATCCGGTGATCAGCGAACTGCTGTTGCAGGCTCATCGCCATGGTCGCCGGCGGCTGCACAGCTGGCAGGTACCCGCGCATCTTGAACATGCCGCCGAACAGTTGCTGTCGGGGACCTGGCAGGGCGCAATGCATGCGCTGCTGTGCGAGGGTGTGGGCCTGCAGATGCTGGCGATGGCGTTGGGTGCGCCTGCCCAGGAGGCATCGCCGGACCAGCGTGTTTCAGCACGTGATCGCCGCATGCTGCAACGGGTGATCGACTGCCTGCAGGCATCACCTGCGGCTGACCACAGCCTGGAGGATCTGGCGCGCCTGGCCTGCATGAGCCCGAGCAGCCTGCGGCTGAAGTTCCAGCAGGTGCACCGGTGTTCGGTGTTCGCCTGGCTGCGCGAGCGGCGCCTGCAGCTGGCCTGCGAGCAGCTGCGGCAGGGCTGCAGCGTGCAGCAGGCCGCACATTTCGTCGGCTACCGGCACGCCACCAATTTCGCGACCGCATTCCGCGCGCGCTACGGCATCGCGCCCAGCGAGCTTCGCTGAGTCCGGACCACCGTCGGCAGTGCGCATACGCCTGCTGCGTCCGCGCATACGTACGCTCACGCTCAAATGACAATAATTCTCATCCAGCCTTTCCTTCCCGCTGGATCTCCCATGCCTGCCTGTTTCCGCCCGTGTGCCCTGGCTAGCGCCATCGGCACGACCCTGGCGCTGTTCAACGCTGCCCACGCCGCCGAACGCACTCCGTCCGTAACGCCTTCCCAGCTTCCAACCGTGCAGGTCACGGCCGACCTCGATGGCAGCACGGAAACGTCGCGTTCCTACACCACCGACTCGATGGGCACGGCGACCGGACTGTCGCTGACCTCGCGGCAGACCCCGCAATCCGTCAGCGTGGTCACCCGCCAGCAGATCGAGGACCGTGGCCTGCTCAGCACCGCCGATGCCTTGGCGACCGCACCTGGCATCTCGGTCACGCGCAGCGACGCCAACCGCTACTCGTTCTCCGCACGCGGCTTCGACATCGACAACTACCAGTTCGATGGCGTGGTGATGCCGGTGCTGTCGCCGTGGAATTTCGGCGAGAACAACCTGGACATGGTGGTGTATGACCGCATCGAGATCGTGCGCGGCGCCAACGGCCTGATGACCGGCGCCGGCAATCCTTCGGCGGCAGTGAACTACGTGCGCAAGCGCCCGCTGCGCGAGTTCGCTGCCAGTGGTGGCATCAGCCTCGGCAGCTGGGACGCACGGCGCGCGTGGGCGGATGTGTCCAGCCCGCTGAGCCGGGAAGGGCGTGTGCGTGGTCGCCTGGTGGCCGCGCAGGCAGAGGGCGACAGCTACACCGCTGGCCTGGACAGTACGGCGAAGACGCTCTACGGCGTGGTCAGCGTGGACTTGGGCGAGGACACCGGGTTGATCGCCGGCATCTCCTACCAAGGCAACGACAACCGTGGCTTCGGCAGCGGCTTCGCGCTGTTCAACGCCGATGGCACGCGCACCCGTTTCGACCGCTCGGTATCAGCCACCGCGCCGTGGGCACGGATGACCACCGACACCCGCAATGGCTTCTTCGACTTCAACCATCGTTTCGGCAACGACTGGCAGGCGCGCGTGTCCTACAGCCGCTCGCATACCGACATGGAAATGAAGCATCTCTATCGCGGTGGCTACCCCGATCCGGTTACCGGCGCCATGCCCAATGGCAACAGCTTCACCCGCTACGACGGTCCGGTGCGCCGCGAAGCGATCAGTGCCAGCCTGTCCGGTCCGTTCCAGCTGTTCGGCCGCCAGCACACTGCGTCCATCGGCTGGTCGCGCTCACGCGATGAAATCGCGCTGGGGCAGTACCGCGCGCTGGCGCCGCTGCCGCCGCTGGCCAGCTATCTGGACTGGCACGGGCCGGGCACGCCGGAGCCGACGTGGGCCAGCAGCGAGACCCAGGCCGATGACCTGGACAACCATCAGAGCGGTGCCTACGCGGTGGCGCGGCTGTCGCTGGCCGATCCGCTGCACGTGATCGTCGGTGGCCGCATGAGCAACTGGGAGACCGACCAGGTCTACTTTGGCACCAAGCGGAAGTACCGCTACCGCAACGAGTTCGTACCGTATGCCGGCGTGGTCTGGGATTTCAACGGCTACAGCAGCGTGTACGCCAGCTACACCGGCATCTTCAAGCCGCAGAACAACCGCAACGAATCCGGGCAGATCCTCGATCCGGTCAGTGGCCGCAGCTATGAGCTGGGCCTCAAGGGCAGCTGGCTGCAGGAGCGTTTGAATGCTTCGGCCGCGCTGTTCCGCACCCAGCAGGACAACCTGGCCGAAGCCACCGGCGGGCTGGTCGAAGGCAGCACACAAGCGGCCTATCGTGCGGTGAAGGGCGCAACGGTGGACGGCCTGGAACTGGAACTGGCCGGCGAGCCGCTGCCGGGCTGGAGCCTGGGCACCAGCTTCACCACCTTCATCGCGCAGGACGCGCAGGGCCGGGCGATCAATACCGCCAAGCCGCGCAGCCTGTTCAAGCTGTTCACCACCTGGCGGCTGCCGGGTGCCTGGGACCGGCTGACGATCGGCGGTGGCGTTGACTGGCAGAACCGCATGTACCAGACCGCCACCGCGCCCGGAAATCGCCGGGTGCCCGTGGAGCAGCCCAGCTACGCACTGGTCAACCTGATGGCGCGCTACCAGTTCAGTTCCAACGTGTCGGCGGCGGTCAACATCAACAATCTGTTCGACCGCCACTATTACTCGCAGATCGGCTTCTACAACCAGGGCTGGTACGGTGCACCGCGAAACGTGATGTTCACGCTGAAGGTCGGCTACTGAGGATGACGTCGCGCCTTTCAGGGGTCCAATGGATCCATCGGGTCGATGCGAAGTGATTCGGGCGCTGGCACGAACGTGATCGCGTACGGCGAAATGCGTGAACCGACCTTGCCGGGAACGTAGCCCAGCTCACGGCGGTTGCGGTCACTGAACCCGCTGCTGGCGACCGAATCGATATGCGACGGACTGCTGACCACCAGTGCCGGTTGCCGCGGCGGTGCCTGCAGGGCCGCCAGCAGCCGGGCTGCATTGCGCAGGTTGGTGGTGGTGTGGCGGGCATACGGTTCGATGATGATCGCATCTGCGGGAATGCCGAAGCGCGCGATCAGCGCTTCGCGCATCTGCACCGCTTCGACGCTTCGGGTGCCGCGTGGATGCACGGCGCCACCGGAGACGATGATGAAAGGTGCATCGCCCGCCGCATAGCGCTGCGCAGCGGCTTTCAGGCGCAGCTTGCTGCCAGCGCTGAGTGGGGTGGTCAGCTCGTCCGGTCCCTGGCCCAGCACGATGATCGCTGTGTACGGATGCGCATTCCAATCGAACTGCCGCGCGCGCGCGAATGGCGCGGCGTTCATTCCCGCGTTGAGGGGCTCGAAGCGGATCGCATCGAGGCGGTCATTGGCATCAAGCAGGCCCACCGCCACGGCGATGCTGCGATCGAATGCGGTGTAGGCCGCGCCGGCGTCCACTTCGCTCATCTGCATGGCAATGGCAACATCTCCGGCCAGTCGCGTGCTGCCTGCCGCGCCGACGGGGCCGTCGATGGCGTCGTAGCGGGGCGGCTGGCCCTGGCCATAGACGGAGAGAATGTTGTTGAGGCCCGCCAGCTCTCTTTCGATGGCATCGGCGCGCGCCGGAACCGTGGTGGCCAGCAGATCGGCCTGCGCCGGCGTCCAGCGCGCGGCCTCGAGTGTGCAGGCCGCCGTCCGGCAGCCAGTCATGCGCTGCGTGCGTTCGACCATGAGGGCGCGCGCAGGGGCGGGCAGTGCGTCGTGCTTCAGCTGCACGAGGGTTGGAAACAAGCGCCCGGCCAGTGCCGCGCTGTCGCGGTCGTCAGCGGCCGCTGCAAGCGGTAGCACAGCCGTGGCCAGCAGGGCGAGGGACAAGCTCAATCGTCGGTGCATCACCAGCTCCTGCTGACCATCAGGCGGACGTTGCGGCCGAACAGCGGCCGTCCATAGATTGCCTCGGCCGAACCCTGTCCGGCCAGGGCGTCGGTGCGGGTGTTGCCCTCGGTGAGCCCCTTTTCATTGGTCAGGTTGTCGCCCACCAGCTGTGCGCCCCAGTTGCCGCGCTTCCATGAAACGCCCAGGCCCAGGGTCTGGTAGGCAGGCAGCGCTGTCTGGTTGAACAGATCGACGTAGGACTTGCCGACTACGTCATAGCGCAGCCAGGTCTCGAACTGGTCCTGGCCGTGCTGGAAACTGAAAGTCGGTCGCAGGTTGCCGTAGAGCTTGGGTTCGCGAACGATCTGCTTGCCATTGACCGCCGCCGGATCGGCACCGGAATCGTTCTGCAGGCTGTCGTACTGCGGATCGCTGACCGTGATCGAACCGGCGATGCTGAACCAGTCCAGCGGCCGGAACAGGCCATCCAGTTCGATGCCCTTGGAGACGGCGGTACCGATGAAGGGCACCGACTGGTCATTGCGGCCGGTCGTCGGATTGAAGGCAACGAAGGACGCGTTGAGTGGATCGAACTTCGTGTAGAACGCGGTCAGGTACAGGTAGGACCGGCCAAAAGCCGCCTTCAGGCCCAGCTCGTACTGGTCCAGCTGGGTCTGCACGATGGTCGGATCGATCGAGCGCGCCACCGACGAGTTGGGAACGATCTCCATGTGCGACACGCGGGCGTAGGCGCCCACTGCAGGGGTGAAGTCGAAGTTCGCACCGACCGTCCAGTTGGTGGCGGACGGATTCAGGCGATGGTTCTGGACGACGCCGGTGAAACGGCGTGTGGTGTTGTCGGCCAGTGTGCTGCGATCGCCGAGGTCGACCTGGGCGGTCTGCTCCGCATAGCCTTCGTAGCGGTAGCGTTCATGGCGGATGCCGGCATCAAGCTTGAAGCGATCCGTCAGTGCCCACGTGTCATTGGCGTAGACCGCGAACATGCGGGCATCGACCTTGCCGCGATTGAGGGTGGTGGTATAGCGCAGCGTGCCCTTGTCGGTGACATATCCCAGCGGCGCGCCATCGTTGCCGTAGGCCACCAGATCCAGCAGGCGTGGCTTGCCGCGCATCTCCATCAGCATGTCCTGGTACAGGCTGAAGGACGTGGTGCCGAAGAAGGCGGTGTACGCACCGATGTTCAGATCGTGGCTGCCCCAGGCCGTTTCAAACAGCCGAGTCGCGCTGAAGTCGGCTTGCCCGGAGTAGAAGTCCGAATCTGCGGCACGGTACTGCGCCGAGATCACCAGGCCAGAGTCGGCGTAGGGATCGTAGGCGCTGGCGCCGTTGCTGCCGGCCAGCGCGTAGCCCATCCGCGCGACGCCGGCACCGAAGGCGCTGCGGGCCGCACCCAGATAGCCGTTGGCGAAAGTGCGTGCGTCGACCGGGTTGGTGGTCGAGTACAGCGCGTCGAACGTATTGCGGCCCTTGGTGTAGCCGGTTTTCAGCGAGATCGTCCAATCGCTGGCGGTGTTCTCGTACTGGAAGCCGATGTTGCCGAAGCGCATGTGGCGGCCATCGGCCAGGTCGCGGTTCATGCCCTGCAGGACACCGCCGCCATCGAGGTACTTCAGGTTGACGCTGCGCAGTGACGGCGAGTTCAGCGTACCGTCGAAGTAGTCGATGTAGGGATCCAGCGACACGCTGGGATTGCGAGGGTCGGCGACCGGGATCGGCAGGTAGAACGTATTGTGGTCGTCAACGAAGGTGCCGCTGACCTTGAACCAACTGGTGTCGTCGAAGTAGTGCTTGATGTTGCCACGGATCTGCCCGCCCTTGTCGTTCGGGAAGCCGTTGTCGCGGTACCCATCGTTCTGGCGCAGGAAGCCACCGACGGCGTAGAAGGTGTCCTTGCCCAGCGCGCCGGACTGGTACATCTCGCCGCGGTACAGCCCGGTATCGCCGATGGTCAGCTGCGCCTTGCCGTGGGTCTCTTCCGAGCCCTCGGCCAGGATGTTGTTGACGATGGCGCCGCCGCTGCTGGCATAGATCGGCGCCGGCCCGCCGCGCACGATCTCCACCCGCTGGTTCATCACGTCGAACCGGTTCATGCCGTCGCCGGAATTGAAGAAGTGGCCATCCAGCTCCTGGTAGAGCGGCAGGCCGTCCTGCTGGAAGGCGATGAAGCCACGATCGGTGGGAATGCCGCGCAGCCGTGTGATGTTCTGCACCTCGCCGCCGGTGGCCTCGACATGGATGCCGGGAACCGAGCCGAGCAGGTCGGCGTAGCTTTTCGGTGCGAGCTTCTGCACGTCTTCGCGGCTGAGTGAATTGACGGCGAAGGACGCATCGAAGCGACGCTGGGTGCGTGCCGCGCCGGTGACCACCACCGCATCAAGTGTTGCGGCATCGGCGCTGTCCTTGTTCTGGACGGGGGCGTCCTGCGCAGACGCGCTGCCGTGCAGGGAGATCAGGGCCAGGGAGATGCCCAGGACCAGGGGGCTGATGTTCATCGGAGGGCGGCCATGCAGGGAAGGGGGACCGCTGCACGGTAGGTCCGGGCGATGACGGAATTGTTTACTTCAGCGGAAATAAACAATTAAGCGATGGCGTCGGCGCCCAGCTGATGGATCGGCAGCAGCGCCGCGCCCACCGATACCGCGGATCCTCCCAGCCGTGACACATGCACCTGTGGCAGGCGCAGGCTGTCCAGCGCACTGCTCCAGCGTGCCGGTTGCTGCAGGTGTTGCCCCAACACTTCCAGCACCTGCCTCGGCAGTGAGCCGGACAGGATCACGGCGCCAGGATCGAGCCATGCCACACCGGTATTGGCCGCCACGCCCAGCTGGTTGCCCGCACGTTCTGCCCAGGCATTGATGATGCCGGCATGGGTTTCCAGGCAGGACTCCAGTTCGAACAGTGAAGGAATGCCGGCGCCGGCGTCGCGCAGCGTGGCCAGCAGGTCGATGCCCGAGGGGCGCGGCGCGTCCATGCGGAACAGGCGACCGATATCCCCGGCATTGCCGAACTCACCGCGCATCACATCACGTCGATGGATCACGCCACCGCCCACGCCGTGGCCGACATACAGCAACAGCGCCGACGCGCAGTCGCGGATCAGTCCGCTGTCGTAGTACTCCGCCAGCGCCGCCAGGGTCGCATCGTTCTCCACCCAGACCGGGAAACCGAAGTAGTCTTCGAAGAACTGGTCGTTGTCGATATCGCGCCAACCGTGCAGCCAGTCCACCGCGTGCCTGCGTGCCGGCCCGGTTTCGACCACGGGCCCGGGAACCGCCACGCCGAGGCCCAGGAAGCGCGCGCGCATGAGCCCGGTGCGGCTGGTAAGGCTGCGCAGGCGCTGGTCCACTGCGTGCACGAAGTCGTAGGGATCTGCGCTGTCGAATGCGGTTGCATCGCGGGCGATGACCTGGCCGGCAAAATCCACCAGCGCGATCTCCAGCCAACCGGGATGTACCGTGGCACCGGCGGCATAGCCGCCCCGCTCGGACAGCGCCAGTGGCACCGAGGGTCGGCCGCGCTGGCCATCGGACAGTTGCCCCTGTTCCTCGATCACCTCCAGCATCAGCAGTTCACGCGCCAGGCGGGTCAACGCGCCGTTGTGCATGCCCAGCTGGTGGGCAATGGTGATGCGGGGAACGGCGCCCATCGTGCGCAACAGCCAGATGATGCGCTTGTGGTCGGCATCCAGCGCGATCAGCGGTTTGCGGCGCAACCGCGATGTGGGAGCCAGGTTCATGGGTGCAGGCCCTCGGTACGTGGCAGCGCGACCGGCCAGGCCAATGCGGCCAGCGACAGCAGACTGCCGACGGCAACCAGCGAGACCAGTGCGGCAGAGGTGCCCGGATCACCGGCCTGTATGCCGGGCAGCAGCTGGCCCAGCAGCAATGAGGAGGCGGCAATGGACAGTTTCATGGTTCCAGTGAGCAGCGCAAAACAGCTAAGGTCATCCTCGCGCCCGCTGCGGGCGGCATGGCGACGGGCGATCAGCGCGGTGCGCCGCCACAGCACCAGGCCGACACTGGCTACCGCCGCCCCATGGACAGCGGCACACGCAATCGCTACAGGCAGGGAGGGCTTGGCCTGGTAAACGCAGACGGCAGCGATGACCAGCACCGACATCAGCGCGATCAGGCCTGTCTCGCTGCACAGCGGGGGGCGCAGGCGCAGATCGAGCCAAGGCGCGACCACCATGCCAGCCACCATCGCGAAGGTCAGTGCTGCCCCATGTTCGGCGAAGGGGAACAGACGCCCGGCCAGGCCAACCAACGCGGTCTCCGCCGCCGCGGCCAGCAGAACCGGCAGCAGTGCCGGCAGCGGCAGGGCGCCGGCAACGGGCCTGCTGGTTGTGGCGGGCTGTGCGGGCGTGGCGACGCAGGCCAGGGGAAGCGCGGCGGCCGCGATCAGGATGCCGATGATCATGCAGATCAGCAGCGCGCTGCCACTGCCTGCGGATGCAGGTGCACCGACCACGCCGAACAGTGCTGCAGCGATGCACAGCTTGGAGATCGGTACCACTACCGCGCGAGCGGAAACGTAGCGCATGGCCTCGTTCTCGTCGCGGGGCAACAGCGAAGTCAATGCATTCTGGGCCACGTCGTAAACCGCGTAGCAGGTACGGAACAAGAGCGAGGCGGCCAGCAGCGGCAGGAAGGCGGGCTCGGTCGCGGTGCTGGGGCTGAACAGCAGGCAGGCGCTGGCGGCGGTGCCGAGCCCGCCGATCAACTGCAGGCGCAAGGCGAGGCGACGCTGGTCGTGCAGGCGGGTGAACACGGCGGCCAGCAGCAGGTCGAGCACGCTGCTGTAGGCCAGGGAGATCGCCAGCAGTTGGCCGGTGTGGGCAGCCGACAGCCCCAGCCGCGCGTGCAGGTAGTAGCCGAGTGACAGGTCCACGAACGACCAGACCAGAGTGCGGGCGAAGTGGCCGGCGGCATAGAGCTGCCGCAGCGATGGCTGCGCGTTCAACGCTGTTTTTGGGGGAGGAGGCCGGAGATCCGGGATCGTTCTACTACCCCTGTGTGACAGCGGTCTGACATGGTGCGAGGTCGGCCATTCAGCGAGTGGCTTGCAGCGCACGCCGTGGGCGAGCAGCATTGACCGTGCTGCGCGCCACAACGCCTCACGCAGAGCCTTCTTCGCCGAATGGAGCAACGTATGAAGCTGTTGTCCGCTGTGTTGTTGTCTGCGCTTTCATTCCCCGCCGTTCCGGCGCTGGCAGTGGAGGCGTCTCCTTCACCGCTGTTGGGGCGCTGGTCGCTGGATATCGCTACGTCTGCGTTGCCCGAGGCGCAGCGCCCGAAGCAGGTGGTGCTGGAGTTCAAGGACGCCGGTGCGGGGCGTTGGAGTTCACATGTGGACATCGTCCTGCACGATGGCAAGACCATGAAATCCGACGGCACGCTGGCGCTGGATGGTACGCCGGGCGCCCTGTCCGGCACCTATGGCGCGGACAAGGCCAACCTGAAACTGCCGGCGCCGAACACCCTGGTGATGCAGCTGGTGGACCACGGCACGCCGGCCTCCACCCGTATCTATACTGTGGCGGCTGACCGCTCGACGATGACCGAGACCAAGGCGTTCTACAGCCACGATGGTACGCCGATCCTGCAGACCAATCTGTTCAAGCGGATGCCCTAGCGTTGCCACCGGCACCACGCCCGCAGAACGGGCGTGGTGAATGCTGCAGCCTTACACCGCGGCCGGGTCGCGCTTGCCGGTGTCGATGCCGTACTTGTCGATGGCGTCCTGCATCCGCGCGCGCTCGATGCGGCCTTCGTCGGCCAGCGACTTCAGGGCGGCCAGCACGATGAAGTGGCGATCCACTTCGAAGAACGTGCGCAGCGACTCACGCGTGTCGGAGCGGCCGAAGCCATCGGTACCGAGTGCGGTGAAGCGGCGGTCGTTGATGAAGGGACGGATCTGGTCGCCGACGATCTTCATGTAGTCGGTGGCCACCACCACCGGGCCTTCATGGCCCCGCAGGCACTGCTGCAGGTAGGGCACGCGGGGCTCCTCGGCCGGATGCAGCAGGTTCCAGCGCTCGGCGGCCAGGCCATCGCGGCGCAGTTCGGTCAGGCTGGTCGCGCTCCACACATCGCTGGCGATGCCGAAGTCCTGCTGCAGCAGTTCTGCCGCGGCTTCCACTTCGCGCAGGATCGAACCGCTGCCCATCAGCTGCACGCGTGGCTGCGAGTCGCTGTCGGCGGCCGCCGGGTGCAGCAGGTACAGGCCCTTCAGGATGCCGGCCTCGGCGCCCTCGGGCAGCGCCGGCTGCGGATAGTTCTCGTTGAGTACGGTGATGTAGTAGTAGATGTCTTCCTGCTCGACGTACATGCGGCGCAGGCCGTCGTGGATGATCACCGCCAGCTCGTAGTTGTAGGTCGGGTCGTAGGATACGCAGCTCGGGATGACCGACGACAGCACGTGGCTGTGGCCGTCGTCATGCTGCAGGCCTTCGCCCATCAGCGTGGTGCGGCCGGAGGTGGCACCCAGCAGGAATCCACGGGTGCGCGCATCGGCGGCGGCCCAGGCCAGGTCACCGACGCGCTGCAGGCCGAACATCGAGTAGAAGATGTAGAACGGGATCGTCGCCAGGCCGTGGTTGCTGTAGGCGGTGCCGGCGGCGATCCACGAGCAGATCGCGCCGGATTCGTTGATGCCTTCCTGCAGGATCTGGCCGTCCTTGGCTTCCTTGTAATAGCTCAGCTGGCCGGCATCCTGCGGGGTATACAGCTGGCCCAGGTAGGAGTGGATGCCGATCTGGCGGAACAGGCCTTCCATGCCGAAGGTGCGCGATTCATCGGGCACGATCGGAATCACCAGCTTGCCCAGTTCCGGGTCCTTCAGCAGGCTGGTGAGAATGCGCACGAAGCCCATGGTGGTGGACTGTCCGCGATCGCCGCTGCCCTGCAGCTGGGTGTTGAAGATCGACAGCGGCGGCAGCGGCAGCGGATCGACCTTGGCCAGGCGCGCGGGTAGTTGCCCGCCCTGGATGCGGCGGCGCTCGGCGAAGTAGATGGCTTCGGCGCTGCCCGGTTCCGGGCGCAGATAGGGCATCTCTTCCAGCTGTTCGTCGCTGACCGGCAGGTTGAAGCGGTCACGGAAGGCGCGCACCGCGTCGGCGCTCATTTTCTTCAGCTGGTGGTTGATGTTCTGGCCTTCACCGGCTTCACCCATGCCGAAACCCTTGACCGTCTTGGCCAGGATCACCGTCGGCCGGCCGCTGGTGTTCACCGCCTGCTGGTAGGCGGCGAACACCTTCTGCGGATCATGGCCACCACGTGCCAGCGCCCAGATGTCGTCGTCGCTCATGTGCGCGACCAGCTCCAGCAGCTCGGGGTAGCGGCCGAAGAAATGCTCGCGCACGTAGGCACCGTTCTGCGACTTGAAGGTCTGGTAGTCGCCGTCCACGCATTCCATCATGCGCTGGCGCAGCAGGCCGCTGTGGTCGCGGGCGAGCAGGTCGTCCCAGCCGCTGCCCCAGATCAGCTTGATCACGTTCCAGCCGGCCGCGCGGAAGGTGCCTTCCAGTTCCTGGATGACCTTGGCGTTGCCGCGCACCGGACCGTCCAGGCGCTGCAGGTTGCAGTTGACCACGAACACGATGTTGTCCAGCCGCTCGCGACCGGCCAGGGAAATTGCCGCCAGCGATTCGGGCTGATCCATCTCGCCGTCGCCGAGGAAGGCCCAGACCTTGCGGCCCTGGTGTTCTTTCAGGCCGCGATACTCGAGGTAACGCATGTAGCGCGCCTGGTAGGCGGCGGTCAGCGGGCCCAGCCCCATCGACACGGTGGGGAACTGCCAGAACTCCGGCATCAATCGCGGGTGTGGATACGAGGACAGGCCTTCGCGCCCGGCTTCACGGCGGAAGTTGTCCATGCGCGCCGGATCGATGCGGCCTTCCACGTACGCGCGGCCATAGATGCCCGGCGCGGAGTGGCCCTGGATGTAGATCATGTCGCCGTCGAAGGTGTCGGTACGGCCACGGAAGAAATGATCGAAGCCCACGTCGTACAGTACTGCCGCCGACTGGTAGGTGGCGATGTGGCCACCGACGTTGGAATGCTTGCCGGCACGCAGCACCATCACCATCGCGTTCCAGCGGATCATCGCGTTCAGGCGGCGCTCGATGGCCAGGTCACCCGGGTAGGCCGGCTGGCGCTCGGGCGGGATGGTGTTGACGTAGGCGGTCCAGGCACGGGTATGCAGGTCGCCGTGCTGCTGTGCATCCAGCTCGCTGAGCTGGTCGATCAGGTAGTGCGCGCGCGGCCGGCCACCGGTCTGCATCACCGCTTCCAGTGATTCACGCCACTCGCGGGTTTCCAGCGGATCGGTGTCGAAGGGAATGAGCGCTTGGTTCATGACTGTCTCCAGAGGGCGCCGGTCGGACTTCTGCCTGGGCGACAACACCGGCAGGGCGCACAGCACTGGAGCGGGGTCGCAACGGCGGGGCCGTGACGCGAAGGGCGACCGTGGCGGCCGCCGAGAAGACAAGCGTAGGCCCGGCCCCCCGGCTTCGATAGGCGGGCAGGGCTTGGGTCTCTGGCAAGCAAGGGTTGGCACGGGGCGCCGTATCATGGCCGGGCGCGCCGGGTGCGGCCGCTGATCAGGCCGGGGACAGGCCCGGGAAGAACATCGGGATGACCGCCACACCAACCCCCAGCAGGCACCAGGCCACGATCGGCAGCCAGCCTGAGAGCTGCTGGCAGCGTTCCGGCAAGCGGCGTCCTCCGATCCACAGCAGCAGGGTGAGCAGGCCCAGCGCGTAGGCGAGGGCGACGACCACCGGATGCACGTGGACGACACGGCTGGGCGGCCACATCTGCTGCTGGTAGGCGGTGGTGTGGGCGACCAGCAGCAGGAACAGCAGGCTGCTGAGGGTGTTGATGGCGGTGCGGGCGTTCATTGCGGGGCACTCCTTGTGCCGGCTGCCGGAAACTGCAAGGGCGGCATTCTAGCGGCTGCCTGCCGGCAGTTGAAACGCCACTGTCATCGATGGCCGTCACCCTGCGGGGCTTTCCAGCCTTGGGGTGGTTGGCCGGCCGTGAACAGCGTGAGGATCTGGGAGAAGAGCTATGCGCTGCGGCGGCGGCTGCTGCGCGGCTTCTTCCTGCGCCGGGGTTCTGCCAGTGAAGATGCCGAGGATCTGGCGCAGGAGGTTTACCTGCGGCTGCTGCGCAGCACCGGTGAGCATGCCGACGCGGTCGAGAACCCGGAAGCCTACCTGTTCACCGTGGCCGCCAATCTTGCACGGGAGCACGCGCGCGCGCGTTCGTCGCTGCCGCCGCTGGAGGACGTCGACCTCCTGGCCGAAGTGTTGAAGAGCGAAGAAGACATCGAAGGCGAATTCGAGCGCGCGCAGCGCTGGAGCGATATCCGCAGCACCATCGCACGGCTGCCGGCGACCACGCGGCGGGTGATGGAGCTGCATTATCGCGACGGGCTGGACTGCCCGGCAATCAGCCAGCAGCTGCAGGTCTCGGTGCACATGGTGCGCAAGCATATCGGCAAGGGGCTGGACGCCTGCAGGAAGGCGCTGGGCGCCAGGGAGCTCACATGAAACGGAATCCATCGGGTGCGGCCGACGACGTGATCGCCAGCGAGGCCATGGACTGGTTCCAGCGCAATCGCGAGGGCGTGCTGGGCGAAGCCGAGCGGGTTGCGTTGCTGGACTGGATGAAGCGCTCGCCGGAGCATGTGCGCGCCTATATGCACGCGCTCGCACTGCACCGGCAGGTTGGTGAGGCGCTGCAATCGGCATTGGCTGAAGAGGCCTCGGTGCCGCCACAGCAGGCCGCTGACAAGGTCGTGCCGCTGTTCGGGCACGCACAGGCCCCGCTGCGCAGTGCGCCGCACAGCCGTCGCACGCGTTGGTGGGTGGCGGCTGCCGCAGCCTGTATCGCCCTGCTCGGCGTGGGCCTGGTACCGCAGCTGATGCCTACCGAGCAGCTTTACAGCGCCGGACATGGAGAAATTCGCGACCTGGTGCTGCCCGACCAGACCCAGGTGCGGCTCAACGCGGACAGCCGCCTGCGGGTGCGCATGGGCGGGTTCAGCCGCAGGGTGGAGCTGCTGCAGGGCGAGGCCACGTTCGACATCGCCCAGGACCGACGGCCGTTCGAGGTGCAGGTGAACGGACTGCAGATCCGCGATATCGGCACGGTGTTCGACGTGTCGCGAAGGCTGCAGGGCACCCGCATCGGAGTGGTTTCCGGCGAGGTGGAAGTGTGGAGCCACGGTGCGGATGCGCGGCGTCTTGCACAACTGGGTAAAGGCCAGGTGGTGCAGGTCGACGCGCGCAGCCATGCGGTCGAGTCGTTGGATGTGCCGTTGTCGATGCTGCTGGACTGGCAGCAACGCAAGGTCTCTTTCCTGGACGAGCGGCTGGATGAGGTGGCCGCCGCTTTCAACCGCCACAACCAGGTGCAGGTGCGGGTGCTGGATGAAGGTGCGGCGTCGGCGCGGTTGTCCGGCAGCCTGGACGCGCATCGCATCGGTGCGCTGCAGGCCTTCCTCGAGCGCGACCCGCGCTTCGTGGTGCGGCGCGAAGGCGACACCGTGCGGGTTGGCAGTCGCTGAGGTCGACATGGCCGTGGGTTGTCAGAAAAAATTCATCAAATCCGCGTTCTCCACTTCGGTGGATGCGGGCTCTTACTTGGGAGAAGCCGCTGCCGAGTCACGCAGCGGCACCTGCTGCCTTCTCTCTTCCAAGGACCCGTGATGC
This sequence comes from Stenotrophomonas sp. TWI1409, assembly GCF_039673015.1. NCBI lineage: Bacteria > Pseudomonadati > Pseudomonadota > Gammaproteobacteria > Lysobacterales > Lysobacteraceae > Stenotrophomonas > Stenotrophomonas sp. TWI1409. The sequence goes on along the minus strand of NZ_JBDJKU010000030.1, from coordinate 20,943 downwards.
GCAACACGCTCTACCTGTCGATCATCCTCGCCCTGTCTCCCTGCAGCGTGCCGCTGGCGGCTGCGGCCACTGCCGATGGCCTCGAGGCCCGCGTTTCGGCGCCGATCGCGGCGCAGCCGCTGGCGCGCGCGCTGGAGCAGTTGTCGCGCAGTTCCGGCGTGCAGTTCCTGTATTCGGGCAGTGGTGAAGTGCACATGGCCGGGGCGGTGCCGCGCGGTGCCACCGTCAAGCAGGCGCTGGACGCGCTGCTGGCAGGGACCGGCCTGGGCTACACCGTGGTGGATGGCAACGTCATCGCCATTGATCCTGCGCCGGCACACAACGATCCGAAGCCGGCCGCGCCGAAGCCGCGCGAGGCCGAAGCGGTGGTGGCGCCGACCCTGGGCACGGTGAAGGTGATTGCTGCGCATGAGGTGATCGACCAGAAGAAGACCTCGCCGGTGATCAAGGATTCGGTGGTCTACGACGAGATGGACAGCTACGGCGACGAGACACTGGCCGAGAGCCTGATGGCCGCGCCGGGCCTGAGTGCCGTGGAGGATGCCGGTGAGCCCCGTTACGTGACGGTGCGTGGCGTGCAGGCCAACCTCAACTACACCACCATCGACGGCATCGCGATTGCCAGCGTGGGTGGCAGTGGCTCGGGTGAGCGCATGAACAACCTGCAGCTGATTCCCAGCGACATCGGCACCCGCACCGACATCTACAAGAGCTTCAGCGCAGAGCAGGCGCCGGATGCGATCGGCGGCGTGATCGACATCATCAGCCGCAGTGCCTTCGACCGGTCCGGCAGGTACGTGTTCGCCGATGTGGCTGGTATCTACTCCACGGCCGAGACCAATGTCGAGCGCAGTGCCGGTGGCAACCACGAGACCCTGGGGCATTTCGGCAAGAGCGCCAAGATGGTGTTCTCCAACCAGTTCGGTGCCGACCAGGAATTCGGCCTTGTTGCGGTAGCGCGCTATGAGCAGCGTTCGCGCAACAGCGTCAAGCGCTGGGTGGAGTCGAACTACTACTACAACGACGCCGGCAAGTACCTCACCGACGGCACCACCGGGCCGGACGAGGCCAAGGGCTGGAACGGACTGCGTGCGCCGGGCAACTTCAGCACCGGCACCTACACCAACTTCATCACCAACTTCGGTGGCTCGGCCAAGCTGGAATGGAAGCAATCGGACGATCCTTTCTACGCATCGTTGCTGCTGTACTCGTACCGGTTCTACGAGAACTCGACGATGAACAAGACCGATCTGTACGGCAACGCCAAGTTTCCGATCCGAAACCAGACCGAAGACAGTGGCACCACCCAGATCAACAGCATCTACATCAAGAACCGCCACGACCGCTGGGACCGCAGCAACCGTGGCGCCATCGCCAGCTTCAACTGGGATATCGGTGATCGCTCGCGGCTGACCCTGCGCGGTGGCCACACCGAAGAGACCTTCCACAACAACCAGGTCTACTGGGGTGTGCGCGCCTACCCAAGCAACCTGTTCGTCGACTACGAGAACGACAGCCACGGCTTCCCGAACGCAGTGGCGGTTTCCGATTCCAGCCTGCTGACCAGCTCGGCGTTCAAACTCAACCCGGCACAGGCCTATGTCTCGCCGCGCGACGCCAAGGAGAGCATCGACAACCTGCGTGCCGACTTCAGCTACAACATCGACGCCGATGCGCGTGGCTTCGGCCTGGCCGCCGGCGCCGAATACCGCCATCTGAAGATCTGGCAGGACATCGACTTCGACTACTTCAAGAGCAGTGCCACGCTCAACGATTACCTGTATCCGGGTTCGACGCTGCTGGGCAGCGTGCCGGGCTTCCCGCTGATCGACAACCGCAAGTGGAACGAGGAACTGCTGCCGAAACTGGGCAACAACAATGCGGCGTATCCAAATGCCAACTTCACCAGCGACTACAAGTACGTGGAGGACATCACCAATGCCTACGTGTCCGCACACTACGCCTGGGACCGACTGCTGCTGATCGGCGGCCTGCGCTACGACCACACCCGCTTCGATGCCTACAGCCCATTCAGCGATGATGGCGGCACTACGTATACCTCTGCCTTCCGCAATACGAGCGGTGGCTACAACAACCTGCTGCCTTCATTGAATGCGACGTTCAAGTTGAGCGAGGACCAGCGCCTGCGCTTCTCCGCCAGCCGAACGCTGGGCCGGCCGACACCCAGCAACATCGCCCAGGCCACCAGCACCAGCTGTGGTGATGACGAGGAGGGCAGGGGCTTCTGCACCATCAAGCAGGGCAACGCCAACCTGCAGCCGCGCCGTTCCACCAACATCGACCTGGCGTGGGACCTGTACTTCAACGGCAACAACGGCCTGGTCTCGGTGGCACTGTTCGACAAGGTGATCAAGGACGACATCTACACCCTGACCACCTTCGAGAACGTGGGTGACACGCGCTACCGGGTCACCCAGCCGATGAACACCGATGAGTCCAGGCTGCGCGGCGTCGAGTTCGCGGTCGCCAATCGCAACCTGCAGTGGGGCCGTCAGCGCTTCGACATGTACTTCAACGCCACGCGGCTGGAAGGCCAGACCAACTACCGCATCAGTGATGGCACCGAACGCCGCCTGGACCGCCTGCTGTACCAGCCGGACTGGTCGCTCAATGGGTCGGTGATCTGGCGCATGCCGTGGAAGAGCGCACAGCTGCGCCTGTCCGGTACCTACCGCAGCCGGATGCTGGTCGACTTCGGTGATACCCAGTGGCTGGACTCGTACTACGACCCATACATGACCTTCAACTTGGCCTTCAGCCACAAGGTCAGCAGGCACGTGACGCTGAAGTACGAGGCCAAGAACCTGTTCAACACGCAGCCGACCTACAGCACCGGCCCGAACGGGCGCTTCCGTACCGAGATCGACGACTACGGCCGCTTCTTCTATTTCCACATCATCTACAACTGAGGGCGCAGCCGTGGATACGATCAATCGCAGGCGATTCCTGGCCCTGGCCGGCCTGTCTGCTGCCGGCGCGTGGATGGGCACGGCGCACGCGCTGGCCGCACAGACCGATGCCGCCGCGCTGAACCCGCGCAACCTGCTGGCGTCGCCGCGGTTCGCCAGCACGCCGTTCACCCTGGGCGTGGCCTCGGGTGATCCTTCGGCCGATGGCATGGTGCTGTGGACACGGCTGGCGACCGAGCCGCTGGTGTTCGGCGGTGGCATGCCGACCCGGCCGATGGTGGTCGAATGGCAGCTGGCGGCGGACGAGGGCATGCGCAGGGTGGTACGCCAGGGTTCGGCGATGGCGCATCCCGAACTCGGCCACGCTGTGCACGTGGAGCTGGGTGGGTTGGCGCCCGCACGGCCTTACTGGTACCGCTTCACCGTAGGCGGCCACGCCAGTGCGGTCGGTTGCACCCGCACGCTGCCCGCAGCCACGGCCGCAGTGGATCGCGTGCGTTTTGCGGTGGCCGGTTGCCAGCACTACGAAGAAGGCCACTACACCGCGTGGCGGCGCATTGCCGAGGAACCGCTGGATTTCGTCTTCCACTACGGTGATTACATCTACGAAGGCGAAAGCCAGCCGGGCCTGCGGAAAATGAACGGCCAGTCGTTCACCAACCTGCGCAATCATGTCGGGCCGCAGACCTACACGCTGGACGACTACCGTCGCCGCTACGCCCAGTACAAGAGCGATGCCGACCTGCAGGCCGCGCATGCGTCGGCGCCGTGGTTCGTCACCTTCGATGACCACGAAGTGGACAACAACTGGGCCAGCGCCGAAGACCAGGACGATACGCCCAGCGAAGTGTTCCTGCTGCGCCGCGCACAGGCGTTCCAGGCCTACTACGAGAACATGCCACTGCGCCGATCGGCATTCCCGCGCGATGGCCACATGCAGATGTACCGGCGTGCACGCTACGGCACGCTGATGGACCTGCACCTGCTCGACACCCGCCAGTACCGCAGCAAGCAGGTGAACATGGCGCTGCGTGAGGAGGTGGAATCGCCGGAGCGCAGCATTGTGGGGGCGAAGCAGGAGCGCTGGCTGTTCGACGGCCTGGCCGATGCCGCGCCGCGCTGGCACACCATCGCCCACCAGGTGGCACTGGGCAACTACATGCGCGAGAAGGACGGCGTGGTGCAGTCGTCCGATGACCAGTGGTCGGGTTATCTGGACAGCCGCCGGCGCCTGCTCGATCACATCCAGAAGGTCGGATTCGGCAACGTGGTGACGGCGTGTGGCGACGCGCACCGGCATTACGCCAGCGACCTGGTGCAGGACCATCGTGATTCGGGCGTGGTCTCCAGTGAGTTCCTCGCCACTTCGATCACGTCCGGCTCCGACGGACAGGGCGTGGATGCGTACGCAAGGAATCAGCTCGCGCACAGCCCTTATCTGAAGGCGACCACCGACAAGCGTGGCTATGTGCTGTGCGATGTCACCCGTGATGCATGGATCGGCGACATGAAGACGCTGGATACCGTGATGCAGCCGAACGGAACGGTGCAGAGCTGGAAGCGCTACGCGGTCGAGCACGGTCGGCCGGGGCTGCAGGAGGCCTGATCAGCCAGCACCACTGTAGAGTCGAGCCATGCTCGACTGCTTTTCGATCGTTCTTCGATCATTGACCGGAAAAAGAAGTCGAGCATGGCTCGACTCTACAAGGGCGGAGCGGCTCAATCGTGCTCGAAGCGCAGTGGTTCGCTGCCCATCGCCGGGTCACTGGTGCCAGGACGCCCATCCTCGGCGCGGCCCGCCAGGCGCAGCACACTCTCACCTGCGCTGACCTGCAGGTCATACCAGCCGGCGGTAGGCGTTGCATCCCACGCCAACGAAGTCTCTGCATGCGCCGGCAGTGCCAGCGTCTGCTCGGGCATGTGCCCGGCATAGGCACCGGCATGCACGCGCAGCTGCTGTGCGGTATCGCTGAGATTGCGCAGGTGCAGCCGCAGCTGGCCGTCGGCGCGCTCGACCGACGCCTGCACGATGGGCCCTTTGGCAGCACCCTGAAAGTGACGGTGGAAGCCGTTCGGGCCAAGCAGCCACAGGTCGTAACGCCCCTGTGCATCCAGCGCCCAGCGTTCGCGCAGCGGCGTGCCCGGTACCAGCGTATAGCGGCGTGGCACCGCACCCAGCCGCAGTCGGTCGTACACATGCAGCACCGCCGCTGCACCTTCGCAGGACAACGTCAGATCCAGGCCCGATGCGTCGACCGCAGCAATCGATGCCTGCGGCCGGTAGGGCAGGGCGCGTGCCGGGCGTACGCCGCTTTCCTGTTTCGCCGGCTTCAGTCCCTCCGGCAACGCCGGCACGGTGCGCCCCGGCAGGGCGGCGGCACGTGCGGCCGCCGCGCTCACGTCGGGCAGGCCGCGTACGAACGGACGGGTATCGCGCTGGGCGAAGTCGAAGGCGTTGCTCAGGTCTCCGCAGACCGCACGGCGCCAGGGTGAGATATCCGGTGCGGCCACGCCGAAGCGGCGTTCGATCAGCCGTATGACCGAGGTGTGGTCGTACACCTGCGAATCGACCCAGCCACCGCGGCTCCAGGGCGAGATCACGTACAGCGGCACGCGCGGGCCCAGCCCATAGGGGCGGCCGCGCAGCTCGGCGGCGTCGTACTTCTCGTCACCCGGCGCCGGATGACGGTGGTACTCGCCTTCGGTACTGATCGAAGACGCACCCGCCCAGCCACCGTTTTCCAGTGAAGGCGGTGCCGGTGGTGGCATGTGGTCGAAGAAGCCGTCGTTCTCATCGAACATCAGCAGCAGGGCGGTGCGGCTCCACACCTCCGGATCGGCGGTCAGTGCATCCAGCACGCGTGCGGTATAGGCCGCGCCCTGGGCCGGGCTGGAGGGGCCGGGATGCTCGCTGCCGGCCGCGTCGGCGATGATGAAGCTGACCCGCGGCAGGCGCCCGTCGACCACGTCCTGGCGCAGTTGTGCCAGCCCACGCGAGCTGACCCCACGCGCGCGCAGCTGCGGGTCATGCCCCGGCGCAGCGCGGTAGGCCTGGCGGAACGCCTCGAAGCCGGCCAGCGGGTTGTCGGTGAAGTTGTCGGCCATGTCCTGGTAGATCTGCCAGGAGACGCCCGCCTTCTGCAGGCGTTCGACATAGCTGGTCCAGCGATACGACGCCGGATGCCCGCCGTGCTCGGGGAAGTTGTCGTGCGAGTTGGCGATCACCGGGCCGCCAGCACGCGCGTGTGCATCATTGTGACCGGTCCACAGGAACACCCGGTTCGGGTTGGTTCCGGCCTGCATCGCGCAGTGGTAGGCGTCGCAGATGGTGAAGGCATCGGCCAGTGCGAACTGGAAGGGCAGGTCGCTGCGCTGGAAGTAGCCCATCGAGTGGTTCTGCTTGGCCTTCGGCCATTGCCCCATGCGGCCGTGGTCCCAGGCGCGCTGTGCGTCCGGCCAGGTGTGTGGTGTGCCCTCCACCCGCATGTAGCCGAAGTGCGCGGCGGTATCCAGCGGGAACGGTGCGATCGCGCGCGTGCCGCTGGCATCGGGTTGCAGCCACAGGCTGCGCGTGCGGCCGCCGGTCTGCAGTGCCGGCGCGGGAGCCACGAAGCGATCGCCGAAACCCCGTACGCCCGGCAGCGTGCCGAAGTAGTGGTCGAACGAGCGGTTCTCCTGCATGAACACCACGATGTGCTGCAGGTCTTCGAGGCTGCGCGTCTGCGCGGCGGGGGCGATCGCTGCGGCCCGGGCGATGCTGGGCAGCAGCGGGGAAAGGCCGGCGGCAACGCCGGCCTGCAACAACCGGCGTCGGCCGATATCAGTCACGGGCTCACTCACAGGTCCACACGGAAGGAGATGCCGACAGTGCGCGGGGCGCCGATGAAGGCATTGTCGCGGCCGTCCACCCCTGCAAGATACCGCTTGTCGGTGAGGTTGCTCACCACCAGGTTGGCACCCATGCCCTTCAGGCGCGGCGACAGGCCCTGCAGGTCGAAGCCGATATTGGCGTTGAACACGGTGGCCGAGGGCAGCTTGTTGACGTTGGCGGCATCGAGGTAGCGCGTGCCCAGGTAGCGACCGGACAGGCCGAAGTTCCAGTTTTCGCCCTGCCAGTCGGCCGACAGCACCAGGGTCTGCTCGGGCTGGCCGATCACCTTGGCACCGTCGACGATGCCAAGCTGGGTATCACGTGCGGCATCGCCACTGCCCAGGTACTTGGAGCGGTTGTAGGTATAGGCGGCGTTGAGACGCCAGCCGTTGTCCCAGCCATAGCCGAACGCCGCCTCCAGGCCGTTGCTTTCCACGCCACCGAAGTTCTCGTAGACACCGTCGGTCTCGCCCAGGTAGTCGATGCCGCTGACGAAACCGGCCGGCAGATAGACGATGCGGTTGTCGAACTTGATGTTGTACAGGGTGACCGACGCGGTCAGCGGCCAGCGGCTGATGCGCATGCCGACTTCGATGTTGTCGGCGGTCTCCGGCTCGACGTTGCGGAAGCGCTGCGGGTCGGTCTCGCCGAGCACGCCGGAGGGAATGGCGGCGAAGTTCTGCGAGAAGCCAGCGAACAGCTCCATGCCTTCCACACCGGGCGCCCAGGTGAAGCCGGTGGACAGCAGCGGATCGGACTTGGAATCGGATTTGACGTGCTCGCTGGCACCGATCACGCGGCGGCGCGACTGGTCGACGAAGAACTGCTTCACGCCCAGGCGTGCGCTGAACGGCCCGAAGCGGGCCACGTCCTCGACGTAGTACATCTGTTCGTCAACCTTGTACTTGTCCTCGAACTGCACCCAGTACGGCTGATGGTCGAAGGCGATGTCCTGGCCTACGTTGAGCAGGCGATGCCAGTCGCGGCGCGCCGAGCGGTCCAGCTTTTCCACCCACAGACCGCCACGGATCGTGTTGTCGACCGCACCGAAGGTCTGCCGCCATTCGACGTCGGCGGTCACGCCCATGCGGTCGTTGTCGTAGTGGGTGTGGCGGTAGGACTGCGCGCCCAGCACGTTGCCCGCGTAGCAGTTCGGATCGTACTCGGCAGTGAAGCCCAGCCGTGGGGTGCAGCTGGCCAGGCGCTGCGCGGCGCTGCCATCGGGATTGACGAAGAAAATCTGGCCGCGGTTACTGCCGCCGTACACGGTCTTTCCACCGATGTACTCCGACTCCGGGCGACCGGCACCATCATCGCTGACCTGCGCCAGGTAGGGGGGCAGCCAGTCGCCACGACCTTCCATGCGGTGCCCGTAAGCCGCCACCGAGGCCTTGAAGCCGTTGCCGCCGTCGAAGGCCGCGCGCAGGTAGCCGAAGGTGTTCTCGCGCAGCGCACGCGAGCCGGAACGGTAGTTCTGGTCCAGGTACGGAATGCCGGTGAGGGTGCCGACCAGGTTGTCGCGGTCCGGATTGGTGGCGAAGCCCTTCGGCGAGACGCTGGTGTACTCCGGCTCGTCGGCATCGTTGTAGGACAGGTAGCCGGTCAGCGTCCAGCGATCCAGCTCGGTGATGAACTTGCCGGCGATGTGGTCATTGCTGGTCTTGCCGCTGCCATCGATCCAGTCGTGCACACGTGCGGAAGAAGCGCTGACCCAGGCGCGGGTATGGCCGCCGAGCAGGCCGGTGTCGTAGCGCACGTAGTACTTGCGCGCCTCGTTGTCACCGGCACCGACCACGAAGCGCAGGCGGCTGTCCTGCAGTGGGTCGCTGGTGAGGAAATTGAGCGTGCCACCCAGCGCCTCGTTCGAGCGCGAGGAGATGTCGGCAGTGCCCTGGCTGACTTCCACTGTTTCCAGGTCCAGGGTATCGATGTAGCGGTTGGCCAGCGAACCGCCACCGTAGCCCGAGCCGCCATTGGGCAGGCCGTCGATGGTGGTGCCGATCTGCTGGGTGTCACGGTTGGTGACGAAGCCGCGCATGCTGATCTGCGTGCCCCACACCGACGAACCGGTGGCATCGGCCTCGCTGACCACCACGCCGGGCACTTCGTTGAGCGCGTCGTTGACGCTGCTCATCACGGTCTGCCGGTTCAGTGTTTCCGCGCGCACCGAAGTCTTCGCGTAGCTGGTGGCCTGACCAATCACCTGTACCTGGTCGAGGGTACGCGCATCGCTGCTGCGCGCTTCGCCCGTATCGCCCTGCGGTGCTTCTGCGAGGGCGTCCAGGGCGGGGGCGATCAGCAGGGCCAGCAGCGAGACACGGGGAAAACGCGCAATCGTTCGCATCGAAACCGGACCTTCAGAGGGAGGAAACCCCGGAGTGTCGGCAGCGCCAATGACATCGGCATGACGTGGCAGCGCAGGAACGATGGCACTGTGGGGGCGGTCACGGCCTTCGGGTATGCTCGGCGCTTCAATGGACCTGAGGTGGTGACGATGCAGAAGCGATCGAAGATCTGGCTGGGAGGTGCAGCCCTGGTGCTGCTGGCAGGGTGCAACCGGACGCCCTCGGATGGAGAGGTGGCGCCGCCTGCGCCAGCCACGGCGGACGAGGCCGCAGCACCGGCCGCCGCCCCAGCGGGTTCAACGGCCGCCGCCGATGGCACCGCACTCACCGACCGCGATGGCAAGCCGGTGCCTCTGGTGCCGTTCGACACCGGCAGCGTACCGCTGAGCGACACCACGCTGGGTGAGCTGCCGTTCTTCAGCCTGCCGCAGGGCTACGCGCCGCAGAACGCCCCGCACCCGCGCGCCTGGGCGCGCTTCCCGTTCCGGATGGGCGAGGGTGTGCATTGGGCGGAAGGTCCGAGCTGGTCGGCACGCATCGTGACCGACAGTGAGGCGGCCCCCGACAAGGCGTTCTCCGCGCTGGAAGTGCAGCGCAACTTCGACGGCGTGATCACCGCCGCCGGCGGCCGCAAGGTCTTTGAAGGCACGCTGCTGCGCGACATCTACTACGGCCCGCAACTGGAAGGCGAGATCGGGGGTGGCTTCATCGATGCGGTGAACGGTGAGCAGGACGCACCCACCACCGTCTACGTGCTGCGCCAGGTCAACCGCACCGTGTGGGTGCAGCTGGCGGTGGACAGCAACGGCGCCGGTCTGGTGGTCGTGGATGACGTCCCGTTCAAGGCCACTGCGCAGTGGTCGGACAGTTTCCCGCACCTGTCCCTGCCCGCCGGCTATCGCGAGCGCAACACGCCCGAGCAGCGTGATTTCGATGCCTTTCCGTTCTGGACCGGAGATCACTTCGAACCGGTCGAGGGCCGCACCTTCGCTGCCGATTTCGACAAGGGCGAGCGCGAATACTCGATGCATGAAGTACGCCGCAACCTTGAGGCGATGATGGCCCAGGTCAACGGCACCAAGGTGTTCGAGGGGCGCATCCCGCACGAGGCGGCCGAGGGCGTGTCGAAGCAGGTGCAGTCGTCCTACGGCAACGCGGCCAGCTACAGCTGGGACAACTACGACACCGTGGTCTATCGCGTCGATCTGGCTGACGGCCGCCAGGTGTGGGTGCATGCTCGCCTCGAATACCTCAGCGCAGGCTGGGTCGTGGTCGAGCGCAAGGGTTTCACCCAGACCGCGGCGCTGCTGCCGGCCGATGCGTTGAAGAAGAAGCTGGACAGCGACGGCCGCGTGGCGATCCAGGTCAACTTCGCCACCGACAAGGCGCAGATCCTGCCGATGTCCGAACCGCAACTGGCGCAGGTGCTGGACCTGCTGCGTGCCGACCCGTCGCTGAAACTGTCGATTGAAGGCCACACCGACAACAGTGGCGCGGCCGCGCACAACCGCAGCTTGTCCGAGGATCGTGCGCGGTCGGTGGTGGCGGCGTTGACCGCCAAGGGCATCGCCGCCGACCGCCTGCAGGCGGCCGGCTTCGGTGCCGACAGGCCGGTAGCCGACAATGGCAGCGAGGAAGGCAAGGCGCGCAATCGCCGGGTCGAGCTGGTCAAGCGCTGAACCACGCCCTCCTCAGTACCGCGCGTCCTTGGGTTTCGGGTCGCGCGGCCAGTCCTTGGCCTTGTTGGCGAAGTCCGGCCGCGGCTGGTTGATGAAGTAGCTGGCGATGTCCACCGCATCCTGGTCGGGCATCACCTGCTGCCCCAGTGGCGGCTCGCGGGTCACCGCCGGCGGCATGTTGTGCTTGACGAAACCGGCCGCCTTGTACAGGCGCGCCATGCCGGCGCCGATGTTGAAGCTGTGGTCGCCCCACAGCGGCGGGAAGGCGATATCACCGCTGGCGTCGCGCCGGCCTTCGCCGTTGTCGCCATGGCAGGCGGCACACTGCACGGCGTACAGCGCCTGGCCACGGATCGGGTCCGGGGTCAGCGTGCTGTCGATGGGGCCCTCGCTGGGGGCGGCCACCTTTGCACCGTCTGGCACGGGACTGCTCAGCCACGCCATGTAGTCGAGCATCGCGCGCATCTGCGGTGAGTCCTTCGGTAGCGGCTTGCCGTTCATTGAGCGCTGCAGGCAGCCATTGATGCGCTCGGTCAGCCCGATCACCTTGCCCGGGCGCGGCATGTAACGCGGATAGGCGCCGCCGCCCGTATTGAAGTAGTGGTTGCCGAACGGTCGCTTGCCCTCGGCCATGTGGCACGAATTGCAGTTCAGATCGTTGCCGACGTTGTCCGGCAGCAGGCGCGCGGTCTCGTTGAGGAGGCGGCGGCCAAGCATCACCGATTCGGCATTGCCGAGCCCGGCGATCTCCTCGGCGCTGGGTGCGTGGTAGTGCCCGACCACCTTGCCCTGCGCATCGAGGATATCGATCGTGCTGGCTACGGCAGCATCCAGGTCCGGGTACAGATGGCGATAGGCGAGGGTGCCGGCGCCGGCCAGCAGCACGAGGGTGACCACGCTGCCGACCAGCAGGCGGGAGCGTTTGCGCGAACGTTTCATCGTGCGGCCTCCTGCGGAACGTAGTGCACCGGCTTGTCACGCACCACCCGGCGCATGCGCGCCACGTCGACCTCGCTCACCGCGCTGGCCTGGTTGCCCCAGCTGCTGCGGATGAAGGTCAGGATCTGTGCCAGCTGTGCATTCGGCAGCTGCTCGAAACCGGGCATGGTGAAGGCCATGCGGTCGTGCGGGGTATGCGGCGTGCGGCCGCCGATCAGGGTTACCTGTACCAGCGAGCTGGGATCATCGGCGAACACGATCGAGTTGCCGGCCAGCGCCGGGTAGACCCGTGGCATGCCGCGGCCGTCGGCGCGATGGCAGGCCTGGCAATGCTCGGCATAGGCCAGCGAGCCGGCCACGCGATAGTCGCCACTGCGTAGTGCGGCGGTGGAGGTGTCGGTACCCGGTGACCACTGTGCACTGCGGCCCTCACGTGCCGGCAGCTGTTTCAGGTAGCGGGCCATCGCCAGCAGGTCGGCGTCGGACAGGTACTGGGTGCTGTGCTCGACCACGTCGGCCATGCCGCCGAAGGCCGCGGAGCGATCGGTGCGTCCGGTGCGCAGGAAGTCGACGATCTCGCCCTCGTTCCAGCTGGCCAGACCGGTTGATTCATTGCGCAGGTTCTTCGCATACCAGCCTTCCAGCACCGAGCCGGACAGGAACTCGCGGCTGCCATCATCGGCCATCGCCTTTTCCTGGAACGCGAGGCCACGTGGCGTGTGGCAGGCGCCGCAGTGGGCCAGGCCTTCCACCAGTTCGGCGCCGCGCTGCTGGCTGGCATCCAGCGACGGATCCGGGTTGAACGTACGCGGGCGTGCGAACAGCAGCTGCCACCAGGCCAGTGGCCAGCGCATGTTGGCCGGCCACGGAATCGTGCTGTCGGCGTTGCCCTGCTTCACCGGCTGCACCGAGCCCATGAAGTAGGCGTACAGCGCCTTGATCTCGGCATCGCTGGCGATCACGTATGAGGCATACGGCATTGCCGGATACAACGGCTGCCCATCGTGACGGATGCCGCGACGGACCGCGCGCTCGAAGTCGGCGTAGTCGTAGGCGCCAATGCCGGTGTCCGGATCGGGCGTGATGTTGGTCGAGTAGATCGTGCCCATCGGCGTCTGCATACCGAGGCCACCGGCGAACGGCTTGCCGCCCGGCGCAGTGTGGCAGGCGGCGCAGTCGGCGGCGCGCGACAGGTACTGTCCCTGCGCGATCAGCGTCGGATCGTGGATGTCGACCTGCGCCGTCTGTCGCGGTGCGAACCAGTAGGGCGTGGTGCGGGCGATGCCGTAGGCGGCGGCAAACGTGGCGGCCAGGGCAATGGCGAGCTTGAGCGAGGTGCGCATGGCGGCACTGTGGGCAATCCCGCGCGCGCGTTCATTGATCCGGATCAATGACTGAACGGATACAGCTTGTACACCAAGCTGAATCGTTCCTGCGTTGTCATCAAGCCGTCATCCGCGCGCGATAGATGGCCGGTCTATGGAGGCGTTAACGTCCCAGCCTGTCTGATTCACCCCTATGACGTGATATGAAGCGCCTGCTGCTGCTGTTGCTGGCGTGCGCCGGCCTGTGGCTGGCTGCATGCTCCTCCTCCATCAATGCCTCGTCCACCTCGCTCGCCGACAGGCTGATCGCGCCAGGTGGCGTATCGACCCTGCTCGATCGCCCGCGTATTGCCGCGGCCATCGCCGAACTGCCCAACCGCCATGGCTTCGCGCCGGGCCGCGATGGCGTGCCGATCTTCTGGCGTGTGTTCGATCCCGGCGACTACGGCGCGCGTTATCACTACCTGCCGCAGCGCCACGAGAACGGCCTGCCGCTGGATACCGGCCTGAGCCTGGCAGTACCGCAACCGTTCCGCGCGCAGGCCCCGCGCGGCACCGTGGTGCTGCTGCACGGTTGGATGATGAACGGCGATTCGATGCTGCCGTGGTCGCTGCAGCTGGCCGAATCCGGCTATCGCGTGATCACCCTGGACCTGCGCAACCATGGACAGTCCGGTGCAGGTCCGTCCGGATACGGCACCTATGAATCCGACGATGTGGTGGATGTAATCGGCGAGCTGCGTGCACGTGGTGAAGTAACCGGCCCGCTGTACCTGTTCGGCGTGTCCTATGGCGCCGCCACAGCGGTGTTCACCGCCGACAAGCTGGGCGACCAGGTGGAAGGCGTGGTGGCGATGGAATCGTTCGCCAATGCCGGTGTGGCGATCCGCACGATGATTCCGCACCTGATGGGACTGCGGCCGGAAGGCCTGAAGGCGCAGGCGGTGGCGTCGTACGCGCGCTGGCGCTACGGCGGTCAGGACATCAACCAGGTGATCGCCGCCGCCAGCCGCCGCATCGACGTCGATCTGGACCGCGTGGATGTAGCGCGCGCGCTGGCCGATACCCGCGCCTGCGTGCTGCTGCTGCACGGGCAGGGCGACCAGCACATTCCGGTCAGCCAGGGCCGCGAACTGGCCCAGGCCAACCCGCGCGCACACTACATCGAGATGCGCGGCGAGGACCACATCACCCTGCCGCTGCGGCTGGACCTGCTGGCCGGCGTGGTCGATGACTGGATGGCGCGCGACCAGCACCACCCGCAGAGCGCGTGCCCCGCACCGCAGCTGCCGGCCCAGGCCGAGTGGCTGACACGCAGCTGAGAAAAGGGGACGGAGGGGATTAAGTCGTTTCCCGCACAGCTGGGCCAGAAACGACTTAATCCCCTCCGTCCCTTTTTTTCTGTCAGGCCACCCGTCTTGCCAGCGAGCGCGCAGACGCCGCGACGCCCAGCAGCAGCGCGGCCACGCACAGGAAGGCGAAGCCGAGGCTGGTAGCGTGTGCGAGTGCGCCGATCGCTGCCGGTCCGGCGAGGATGCCGGCGTAGCCCAGCGTGGTGACCGCAGTGATGGCGATGCTCTCCGGCATCACCCGCTGTTGGCCGGCCATCGAGAACAGCGCCGGCACGATGTTGGCGCAGCCCAGCCCAACCAGTATGTAACCGGCCAGCGCCACCGGAAACGATGGCACCAGCGTGGCCAGGGTGAAACCCGCAGCAGCGGTGATGCCGCCGAAGACCAGGGTGCGGGTCCGGCCGAGGCGCTCGACGATGCCGTCGCCGAACAGGCGCATCGCGGTCATCGCCAGGGTGAACAGTGCAAAGCCGGCACCGGCCTGGTCACGTGGCACCTGCCGCACTTCGGCGAGGAACACCGCGCTCCAGTCCAGCATCGAGCCCTCGGCGAGGAACACCACGAAGGCCAGCACGCCGATGAACAGCACCACGCCATGCGGCAGTGCCAGCAGGGGGCCTTCATGCAGGATCCGTTGTGGGCGCCAGTGCGGTGCCGACAGCACTGCCACCAGCAGCAGAGCGGCCACCGAAACCAACGCGGCCAGCCACAGCGGCGTACCCAGGATCAGCATGCCGGTCATGCAGCCGGCGCCGACGAAGCCGCCGATGCTGTAGAAGGCATGGAATCCGGACATCATCGCGCGCCCGGCGTCGCGCTCGACCGCGACCGCCTGCATGTTCATCGCACAATCCAGTGCACCGACGCCGGCGCCGAACACGAACAGGGCGGCGCCCAGCGCTACCGGAGAGGGCGCCAGCACCAGCAAGGGCAGGGCGCACAGCATCGTCGCGCAGGTGATCACCATCACCCGGCGGCATCCCAGCCGCCCGGTCAGCGCACCTGCCAGTGGCATCGCCAGCAGTGAGCCGAGCCCGAGGCACAGCAGCACTGCGCCGAGGCTGGCGTCGGACAGCCCGGCCTTGGCCTTGGCGTAGGGCACCATCGGTGCCCAGGCGGCGGTGGCGAATCCGGGAATGAAGAAGGCAGCGCGGGTGGCGTGCTGCTGGGCACGTGGGGATGAAGGCGTCATGCGCGATACGAAGCTCCAAGGATCATCCATGAAAACGTTTTCAAGCGGGATCGGCAAGTGCCATGCATGACATCCAGCGACGCATACGATTGCAGTGACCCGAATGCGTCACCGCTGATTAACGCCAAAGACGGACAGTGGCGACACGGCCGGCATTCCGCCGGCCGCTGCCGGAGATCCGTACATGAGCACGACACCGACCATCCTCCTCGTCCATGGTTTCTGGGGCGGGGCCGCACACTGGGCCAAAGTGATCCTGGAGCTGCATCGCAACGGCCATGACCGCGTGCAGGCGGTGGAACTGCCACTCACCTCGCTGGCCGACGATGCCGGCCGCACCCAGAAAATGATCCGGCAGATCGACGGGCCGGTGCTGCTGGTCGGCCACTCCTACGGTGGTGCGGTGATCAGCCAGGCCGGCAACGAGGCCAACGTGAAGGGCCTGGTCTATATCGCAGCGTTCGCCCCGGATGCCGGCGAGAGCCCCGGTGGCATCACCCAGCAGCATCTGCCGGAAGCGGCACCGAACCTCGCGCCGGACAGTGATGGCTACCTGTGGCTGCGCGCCGACAAGTTCCATGAGAGCTTCTGCCAGGACCTGAGCGACGATGAGGGCCGGGTGATGGCGGTGACCCAGAAGGCGCCGCTGGCCAGCACTTTCGGTGATGCGGTGAGCGACCCGGCGTGGAAGCACAGGCCGAGCTGGTACCAGCTGTCCCGCCACGACCGCATGATCGCGCCGGAGAACCAGAGGGCAATGGCCACGCGCATGCAGCCCAAGCGACTGCTGGAGCTGGATGCCAGCCATGCCTCGCTGGCCTCGCAGCCGAAGGACGTGACCGCACTGATCCTGGAGGCCTGCGCCGCCATCGGCGGCTGAGCCTGCGGCAGCGCGCCGCACCACAGCACATCGCACGACAGCCGGGGCGCAGGGGAGTACACTCCTGCGCCTGCGGCCATCCGGCCGCGTCCCCGTCTTCCCTCCAGCCGCCGCCAGAGGATCCCACCCGATCGTGGAGGTCCCGCCGTGCTGTCTGTGCCTGATGCCCGTATTCCGTCCCCCTTGCCGCGTCGCCGTGCGTTGCCGCAGGCGCTTGCCCAGGGCCTGCTGATCACCGCACTGGCCAGCAGCGGCATCGCAGCCGCGCAGTCCGCCGCCGAGCCGGACAAGGCCGCCGAGGCCCCGGCGTCGCAGACCCTGCAGACCGTGCAGGTCACCGCCAACCTGCTCGGCACCATCACCGAGGGCAGCGGCGCGTACACGCCCGGCACCATCGCCACCGCCACCCGCCTGGTGCTGACCCCGCGGCAGACCCCACAGACCATCAGCGTCATTACCCGCGCTCAGATGGACGACTTTGGCCTGAACGACATCGATGACGTGATGCGGGTGACCCCCGGCATCAGCATCGTGACCTACGACAGCGAGCGCACCGAGTACTACGCGCGCGGCTTCGCCGTGCAGAACTTCCAGTACGACGGCATCCCGATGTCGCGTGACTCGGCCTATTCGGCGGGCAACACGCTCAGCGATACCGCGATCTATGACCGCATCGAAGTGCTCAAGGGCGCGACCGGCCTGCTCACCGGCATGGGCGATCCGGGCGCGACCATCAACCTGGTGCGCAAGAAGCCGGGCAAGGAGTTCGCCGGCAGTGCGACGCTGGGTGTGGGCCGCTGGGATGACTATCGTGCCGAGATCGATGTTGGTGGCCCGTTGACCGCCGATGGACGCGTGCGCGGTCGTGCGGTGGGCGCCTGGCAGGACAAGCATTCCAATCTCGACTTCTACCAGCGCACCAGCAAGGTGGGCTACGCAGTGCTGGAAGCCGATCTGGGCGAGCGCACGCTGCTGACCGTGGGTGGCGATACGATGGACAGCGACCCGAAGGGCTCGACCTGGGGTGGCATCCCTCTTCTGGACAGTGCCGGCAACTTCAATGACATGCCGCGTTCGTTCAACAACGGCACGCGCTGGAGTGGCTGGCGCCAGTATGTGCGCACCGGCTTCGCCACGCTCGAGCACACCTTCGCCAACGACTGGGTGGCCAAGCTGCAGCTCAACCACCAGGTCAACGGCTATGACGCGGCACTGGCCGGTGCCGCCGCCGGCAATCCCGATCCGTTGACCGGCGAGGGCGTCAGCCTGTGGCTCGGCAAGTACGTTGGCAAGACCGTCAGCAATGCGGCCGACTTCTACCTGAGCGGTCATTTCGGCCTGTTCGGCCGCGAGCATGAGCTGGTCGTCGGTGGCAGCGCCTCGCGCAAGCGCTGGACCAACACCGGCTACGGCCCGCAGGCGGGGTTCCCGGATACCGTGCCGGACTACAGAACCTGGAATGGCGACATTCCCGAGCCGGAGTGGCAGCGCAGCTACAGCAACAACGAAGTGACGCGTGAGAACGGCCTGTACGTGGTCGGCCGCTTCGACGTGGCCGATCCACTGAAGGTGATCGTCGGCAGCCGCCTGGCCAGCTACCGCTCGCCGCAGACGCGCGAAACCGGCGTGTTCGTACCGTATGCCGGCGTGGTCTACGACCTTGGCGAGCACTATTCGGTGTATGCCAGCTACAGCACCATCTTCAAACCGCATAGCGAACGCGACGAGCAGGGCAAGGCACTGGATCCGCTGGAAGGCCGCAGCTACGAGATGGGCCTGAAGGCCGAGTTCCTCGATGGGCGCTTCAACGCCAGTGCGGCGCTGTTCCAGCTCGACCAGGACAACTTCGCCCAGCCCACCGGCGGCAAGACACCGGACGGGCAGGATGCCTATCGCGCCCTGATGGGCGTGCGTACCAAGGGTTACGAGCTGGAAATGTCGGGCCAGCTGGCCGAGGGCTGGCAGGTGCAGGGTGGGTTCTCGCACAAGATCGCCCGCCAGGCCGGTGCCAAGGTGACCACACTGGAGCCGGAAAACCAGTTCGGCCTGCACACCAGCTACCGCCTGCGCGGCGACTGGAAGGGGCTGACGCTGGGCGGTGGCGCGCGCTGGCAGGATTCCACTTTCGGTGAGATCACCAACCCGGCCACGCAGGCCAAGGTGGTGCATCGCACCCAACCCTACTGGCTGCTCGATGCAATGGCGCGCTATGAATTCAACGATCGCCTGTCGGCCACGCTCAACGTCAACAACCTGCTGGACAAGCGGTACTACACGATCTTCAGCTGGTACAGCACCTATACTTGGGGTGAGCCGCGCAACGTGCGCCTGGCGATGACGTACAAGTTCTGACGCCGGTGGTGCTGTAGAGCCGAGCCCGCGCTCGGCTGGCTGTCAAACCGCAGCCGAGCATGGCTCGGCTCTACAAATACGCCCGCGATGCTTTTCGGCATCGCGGGCGTTGTCATTACAGCGGCAGGTCGAACACCAGCACTTCGGCGTCGTTGCCGTTCTCCAGGGTCAGCTGCGCTTCGTCGCTGACCTGCAGTGCATCACCGGCTTCCAGGGTGATGCCATTGACCTGCAGCTGGCCTCGGGCCACCTGCACATAGGCGCCACGGCCGTTGCCGAGGGCGTGGTGCAGCTTCTGGCCGCCATCGAGGATGGTGGCGAAGATGCGGGCATCCTGGTGGATGCGCAGCGAACCATCGGCACCGTCCGGCGAAGCGATCAGGCGCAGCTGGCCGCGCTTGGTTTCCGGTGCGAAGTGGGTCTCTTCGTACGACGGAGTAATGTTCTCCGCGTCCGGGAAGATCCAGATCTGCAGGAAGTGCACGGTCTCGTCGGCCGAGTGGTTGAATTCACTATGGCTGACACCGCTGCCGGCGCTCATGCGCTGCACGTCGCCATAACGCAGCACCGAGCCGGTGCCCATCGAGTCCTTGTGCTCCAGCGCGCCGCCCAGCACATAGGAAACGATCTCCATGTTGCTGTGGCTGTGGGTGCCGAAGCCCTGGCCGCCCATCACCTTGTCTTCGTTGATCACCCGCAGCGGTCCGAAGCTGACGTAGCGGGGGTCGTAGTAGTTGGCGAAGGAGAAGGTATGGCGCGAGGACAGCCAGCCATGCTCGGCCAGGCCACGGGTAGCGCTCTTGCGGATCTGCAGCACGATGGAATCTCCTTGTTCGATGGTTTCGATGGGGCGGGGGGGGGCCGGTAGCCGCTGTGTTTCCCCGTTGGAGAGAAGTATCCGCTTGCGCCCGGGGTTTGAAAAACGGATAGTTTTGACAGTCATCATCGAAAAATTCGAATGCTCAAGCTCAGCCTCGATGCCCTGCAGATCCTGGACGCCATCGACCGCCGCGGCTCGTTCGCCGGCGCCGGCAAGGCTCTGCACAAAGTGCCTTCGACCATCTCCTACACCGTGGCCAAGCTGGAGGAGGACCTGGGCGTACAACTGTTCGACCGGGTCGGCCCGCGCGCCGAGCCGACCGAGGCTGGCCGCGCGCTGCTGGACGAAGGACGGCACCTGCTGCGCGCGGCCCGGGAGCTGGAACTGCGGGTGCGCCGGGTGGCGTCGGGCTGGGAGACCGAACTGACCCTGGCGGTGGACTCGGTGTTCCCGACCTGGCTGCTCGGCCCGGACATCGCCGCGTTTCGTGAGGCCGAGGCACCGACCCGGCTGCGGTTGATCGGCGAAGCCCTGTCCGGTACCTGGGAGGCGTTGCTGGACCGCCGTGCCGACCTGCTGGTCGGTGCGCCGGGCGAGGGTCCCAGCGGCGGCGGTTACGTGGTCGAGCCGCTGGGCACGGTGGAGTTCGTGTTCGCGGTCGCCCCCGATCATCCATTGGCCGCAGTGCCGGGTGTGCTCGGCCGCGAGCAGCTGGTCGAACACTGCGCGATCGCGGTCTCCGATTCGGCGCGGCGGTTGCTGCCGCGCACGGTCGGCCTGTTGATGGGGCAGGAGATGCTGACGGTGCCGGACATGGCCAGCAAGCTGAAGCTGCAGTGCGAAGGCGTGGGCTTCGGTTTCCTGCCCGAGCCGTGCGCGCGCGCGGCGGTGGCGCGTGGCCAGCTGGTGATCCGCGAGGTGGAGGAGCACAAGCCGGAAGAGACCTTCTGGCTGGCTTGGCGCACCGGCGAGGATGGCGCCGCACTGCGCTGGTGGCGAGAGCGCCTGCGCAGGCCGGAGCTGCTGTCACAGTGGTGGCAGTCAATGGCCAGGGGGTAGGGGTACGGCAGGGCTGCGCCCTGCACCCGCTACGAGCTGGAGCAACAGCAACAGCAGAAGCTGGTTCCCTGTGGGGAGGCGGGGTGGGTCCGGTTGCGGGGGACGCTGCAAGTCCCCCTCCGGGGCCCGGCCCAGCCGCTGGCGGCTGTGCGTTCGGGCGCTTGCGAAGCAATGCTTCGCAAGCAAAGCGCCCTCACCC
>NZ_JBDJKU010000029.1:0-51526 GCF_039673015.1 Stenotrophomonas sp. TWI1409 | reverse complement strand
GGCCATGCAGGGGACGCTGCAAGTACGTCCCTGTAAGCTCGATGGCGCCATCCATGGCGCCAACGCCCCTGCATGGCCCACCCGCCCCACCTCTGACAGTTTCCTGCCGCGTTCAACCACGGAAAAGAAAAAAGAAAAGCAGAAGCGGGTCGCTCGCTGCGCTCGCTCTGTGTCGACCAAGGTCGACACCTACCAACAGCCGCGCGTTCCAACGGCCGCAGTCGCCAGTAGATCCACGCCATGCGTGGAGGATTCATTCGATATCTGACAGATGTGCCGACCAACGGTCGGCACTCACCAACAGCCGCCTGAACCTGTCAAAGGCGGGGCACTGTGGGTTTGCGGGGTGTGAGCCGCATGGATGCGGCGACCAAGCCTACAGGGACGTACTTGCGGCGTCCCCGCAAACCCACAGTGCCCCGCCCTCCCACGGAATGCCGCTTCGGCTTTTGACGTTGCCGTTGATTGCAGCAGGTGCAGGGCTGCAAGCCCTGCCGAAACCCCTTACCCCGCCATCACCGCTTCAATCTCGTCGGCGCTGCGCGCCAGGCCTTCGGTCAGCACGCGATGCCCGTCATCGGTGATCAGCACGTCATCCTCGGTACGGATGCCGATACCGCGCCAGCGCGGTTCCACCGTCGTATCGTCCACGCCGATATACAGCCCCGGCTCGATGGTGAACGCCATGCCCGGCTCCAGCAGCCGCGAATCGCCGGCCAGGCGATAGTCACCCACGTCGTGCACGTCCATGCCGATCCAG
Organism: Stenotrophomonas sp. TWI1409; assembly: GCF_039673015.1. Taxonomy (NCBI): domain Bacteria; kingdom Pseudomonadati; phylum Pseudomonadota; class Gammaproteobacteria; order Lysobacterales; family Lysobacteraceae; genus Stenotrophomonas; species Stenotrophomonas sp. TWI1409. The sequence continues at coordinate 50,766 of NZ_JBDJKU010000029.1, read as the reverse complement.
TGCCCGGTCTTGTGCCGGTAGAAACGCTGGTACAGGCCCTCGGACAGGTTCTTTTCCAGCGTGCCCTTCAGCAGGCCCAGCCGCAGCAGGCCTTCGGTCAGGGTCTGCACCGCCGCCAGGTGACCCATCTCGTAGGCCACGCCCGGCTTGGCCTGGGCCAGTGCCGCGGCCTGCGCGTCACCGACCAGGTCGTGCAGCGCGCGCTGCTCGGCGCTGAAGCGGCCGTTCACCGGGAACGTGCGGGTGATGTCGCTGGCATAGCCGCGGTATTCGGCACCGGCGTCGATCAGCACCAGCTCACCATCGCGCGAACGTGCGTTGTTGTCGCGGTAATGCAGGATGCAGCCGTTGCGACCTGCACCGACGATGCTGCAATAGGCCGGCACCGCGTCGTTGGCGCGGAACACGCGTTCCAGCTCCGCCTGCAGTTCGTACTCGTGGATGCCTGCCTTGGCCGCCTTCATCGCTGCCAGATGCGCACGTACACTGATCTGCGCGGCGTGGTGCATCAGCGCCACTTCGGCGCCGGACTTGAACAGGCGCTGCTCATGCAGCAGGTGGCCCAGCTCCAGGAACTCATGCGGCGGCTGCGCGCCGTGGCGCACCTGCGAACGCACGCGGTTGACCCAGCCGATCAGCTTCAGGTCGAAATCGGCGTCGCGACCGAAGTGGTAATAGACGCGCGAACGCCCTTCCAGCAGGCCCGGCAGGATGTCGTCCAGATCGTCGATCGGGTACGCATCGTCCATGCCGTACTGCGCCACCGCACCTTCCTGGCCGGCGCGGCTGCCGTCCCAGGCCTCGCGCTCGGCATCGCGCTCGCGGCAGAACAGGATGGCCTCGCCGTGGCGGCGGCCCGGGATCAACACCAGCACCGCTTCCGGCTCCGGGAAGCCGCTCAGGTACTGGAAGTCCGAATCCTGCCGGAACGGGTAATGGGTATCGAGGCTGCGCACCTTCTCGGCGGCGGCGGGAAGCACCAGGATCGCATCCTCGCCGGCCATGTCCATCAGCTGGCGGCGCCGACGCTTGTATTCGCCGGCCGCGATGCCGGTGCGCTGCTTGATGTCCATCAGTTCAGGCGCTGCCGATGGCGCGAGGCCAGCACCACGTCACCGTGCAGAAGCAACACCGCCACGCGGATGAATTCCTCGATCTCGGACAGGGCTTCGTCATCGTCATCGCCGCCGGCCTCGAAATCCTCGCTGGAGGCACGCGCCAGGCTGGCCATGTCGGTCAGCGCTTCTTCGCCCTCTTCGGACAGGGTCGGGCGGCGGCCGCCGCTGCCCAGGCCGAAGCCGCCCAGGAAGGAACGGGTCCAGCTGAACATGGCATCAGCCTGCGCGGACACGTCGTCGCCATCGGTCAGCAGCAGTTCGAAGGCGAAATCGCGGTCTTCCAGTTGCTTGATGGTGACCTGCAGCAGCTGCCCCAGCACGCTGTCGGCGGCCACCGGCGGCAGGTTGTCGTCGGCCAGCACACGCGCCGGCCAATCATTGCCGGGGGCACCACCGGCGGCCAGCCAGCCGCACAGTGCGCCGTGCAGCTCGGCAGCGGTGGCGCCCAGGCCCAGTTCCTGGCTGGCGCGGGTAACGTCGTCGACGGAGGGAAGTTCGGTCATCGTGCGGCTCGTTCGGAAAGGAAACCCGGGGCGCGCACGCGCGCGCCCGTGAGACCCCGTAGTGTAGCAACCCGACGGCATCCTCTCTGCGACCGTCAGGCCTTGCTGCGACAACGCTTGACCGCCCTTACCCGGCTTGCCTATCGTGCCCGTATGGAACCCGCCGATCCCCTTGCCCAGCTGCAGGACTTCGCTGCCCGCGTGGAAGCGTTGCTTGAACGCAACCAGCGCCTGGCCGAGGAGAACCGCAGCCTGCGCCACCAGCAGGAACAGCTGGTGGCCGAGCGTTCCACGCTGCTGGCCAAGAACGAGCAGGCACGCTCGCGGGTGGAAGCAATGATCAGCCGGCTCAAATCCCTGGAGCAGCACACATGAGCGCCGAACCGGTCAGTGTCCGCATCCTCGATCGTGAATACACCGTGGGTGTCGGCGGCGATGAACGCGATAGCCTGATGGCCGCCGCCCGCCTGCTCGATGCGCGCATGCGCGAAATCCGCGGCAGCAACCGCATGGCCGCGGTCGACCGCGTCGCCGTGCTGGCGGCGTTGAACCTGGCCCATGAACTGCAACTGCTGCGCGACGAGAACGCCCGCCAGGCAGTCGCCCTGCAGCAGACGCTGGCCGACCTGAACCGGCGCCTGGACCGCGCGATCGACGGCACCCCGTAGAAGAGGGGACGGAGGGAATCAAGGCGCATTCGCCCCTTCCGTGCCGGAAACGTCTTAATCCCCTCCGTCCCCTTTTCTCATATCTGAATTGGCACGGACTGTTGCCGACGAACGGCCTATCCAGATCCTGCGTGCTGGCTATAATAGCCACGCGTTCTCTGCGGTACTCGACGGCATGTGCAAACATTCGCCTTGTCCCTTAAGAACGACACCGGGAGCGCGACAGCGCCGGGAGTGCAGGTCCGCCTTGTAGCGGGAAGCCCGATGGTTCTCCAGCGTTCCCACTTGAGCCCCCGGGTTCAAGGTCGTTTCGCATGCATCGACATTGCGGAGAATGCAATATTCCAGCAAGGGCGGCGTCTTCGGGCGTCGCCCTTGTTCTTTCCGGCACAATGACGGCTGATCCTTGCCGCACGCTGCCATGACCGACCCGCGCCAGGCCCTGCGCCACGACCTGCGGCAACGCCGCCGCGACCTTTCCGCCGCTGAGCGCATCGCCGCCGCCGAATCGCTTGCCGATGCCCTGCTGGCCCTGCCGTTCGCCCCGCGCGAAGGCGCCGTGGCCGGCTACTGGGCGCTGGATGGCGAAATTGCCCTGCACCGCTGGCAGTTGCAGCTACCCGACACACTGACCTACTGCCTGCCGGTACTGGCGGGTGACGTGCTGCGCTTCGCACCGTGGCGCCCCGGGCAGCCGCTGACCAGCAACCGCTATGGCATTCCTGAGCCGGACGTGGCGGTGGAAGACACCCTGGAACCGGCGCAGATGGCGCTGGTAGTGACCCCGCTGGTGGGTTTCGACACACAGTGCCGGCGGCTGGGCATGGGGGGCGGCTGGTATGATCGCAGCTTCGCCTTCCGCCACGACCGGCCGGCGCCGCCCTGGCTGGTCGGCGCTGCATTCGCGGTGCAGCAGGTCGAGTCCTTGCCGGTGGCGTCGTGGGACGTGCCGGTGGATGCGATCTGCACCGAAGACGGCACCCTGTTCCCCTCCGCTGCCCCCGTGAACGCATGACCGCCCGCAAGCGCTACTGGCTGATGAAGTCCGAACCGGACGCCTTCTCCATCGATGACCTGGCCAAGGTCAAGGTCGAACCCTGGAACGGGGTGCGCAACTACCAGGCGCGCAATTTCATGCGCGATGGCATGCAGGTGGGCGACGGCATCCTGTTCTACCACTCCAATACCAAGGTGCCCGGCATCGTCGGCCTGGCCACGGTCGCCAGCCCGGCCTATCCGGACGACACCCAGTTCGACCCGAAATCCGACTACCACGACCCCAAGAGCACGCGCGAGAACCCGCGCTGGATGCTGGTGGACGTGGCCTTCGACCGCAAGCTCAAGCAGGTGATCGCGCTGGACGAGATCAAGCTGCACGCCGAAGAACTCGGCGAGGGCTTCCCGCTGGTTGCCAAGGGCAACCGCCTGTCGGTGTTCCCGGTGACCGCCGCGCAGTGGAAGCTGCTGCTGTCGCTGGAAAAGAAATCCTGATTCCCTGCCTGAGAGTTCTCCCATGTCCGAAGCCAAGCGCCTGGCCGCCGAGAAAGCCATCGAGTACGTTGAAGACGGCATGATCGTCGGTGTCGGCACCGGTTCCACCGTGGCCTATTTCATCGATGCCCTGGCCCGCATCCAGCACCGCATCAAGGGTGCCGTGTCCAGCTCCGAACAGAGCACCGCGCGCCTGAAGCAGCACGGCATCGAGGTGATCGAGCTGAACCACAGCGGCAACCTGTCGCTGTACGTGGACGGCGCCGATGAGTGCGATGCCAACAAGTGCCTGATCAAGGGTGGCGGCGCCGCACTGACCCGCGAGAAGATCATCGCCGAGGCCAGCGAGCGCTTCATCTGCATCGTCGACCCGAGCAAGCAGGTGCCGGTGCTGGGCAGGTTCCCGCTGCCGGTGGAAGTGATCCCGATGGCGCGCAGCCTGGTCGCCCGCCAGATCCGCGACATGACCGGCGGCCAGCCGACCTGGCGCGAAGGCGTGGTCACCGACAACGGCAACCAGATCCTGGACATCCACAACCTGCAGATCACCGATCCGGAAAAGCTGGAGCGCGAGCTCAACCAGCTGCCCGGCGTGGTCTGCGTCGGCCTGTTCGCGCGCCGTCGCGCCGATGTGGTGATCGTCGGTGGTGAGCCGCCGGTCGTGCTCTGACCCTTTCGAAGGATCCTGACGATGTCGCTGTTGCGTTCGCTGCTGATGCTTCCGCTGCTGGCCCTGGCCGGCTGTGCCACCGATGCGGCCCGCCACTGGGTCGAGCTGGATGGTGCGCGCTACCAGGTGGAGCTGGCCACCAACGATGAAACCCGCGCGCGCGGGCTGATGTTCCGCGACCAGATGGCCGCTGACCACGGCATGTTGTTCATCCACGACCGCGAAGAAATGCAGGCGTACTGGATGAAGAACACCAAGCTTGCGCTGGACATCCTGTACTTCGACAGCCAGCGCAAGCTGGTCAGCCAGCAGCGCGACGTGCCGCCGTGCTCGGCCGGCGACATGTGCCCGCCCTACCCCAGCGGTGGCCCGGCGCGCTATGTACTGGAGCTCAACGCCGGCCAGGCCGAGAAGCTCAAGCTGAAGGACGGCACCGAGCTGACCTTCGGCCCGGGCATCGAGTAACAGGGTTCTGCCGGGCTGCGCCCGGCACCCGCCGAATCAACATCAAAGGCAAAAGCTGGGTTACCGAGGGATGGCGGGGCGGTGTGGACTTGCAGGACACGCCGTAAACCCGTCCCTGGGGGTTCGTAGGCGCCATCCATGGCGCCTGCGGTCCTGCAAGCCCACACCGCCCCACCTCTGACAGTTGGCCGGCGGCTGTTGGTAGGTGTCGACCTTGGTCGACACGACATTTCCAAGACGATGTTCTTTTCACGCGGCACCGCTTGAAACCGCCTGCGAATGACGCCAGTCTGTGGCCATGCAGGACCGGATCTCACTCCCCGACTGGGATGCACTGGCCGACCTCGAAGACGAGGCGCTGCCACTGTTGCCGACCGCGCTGCTGATCGCGCGCGATGAATACCCCGATCTGCAGCCGTCCACCTATGACGCGCTGATCCAGAGCCATGTCGACCACCTCCGTTCGGAAGTGGACAGCATCGACAACAGCCCGCTGAAGATGGCGGCGATCAACCGCCACCTGTTCGACGAGCTGGGCTACAGCGGCGACCACGACGAGTACTACGACCCGCGCAACAGCTACCTCAACCAGGTATTCGAGCGCCGCCTGGGCAACCCGATCTCGCTGGCGCTGGTGCAGATGGAAGTCGCACGCCGGCTGGGAATCCCGCTCGACGGCGTGTCCTTCCCCGGCCACTTCCTGGTGCGCCTGCCGGTGGACGACGGCGTGCTGGTGATGGACCCGTTCAATGGCGGCCGCCCGCTGGACGTGGACGAACTGCGCGAGCGGGCCAAGTCACACCTGGGCGGGCAGATGCCCGACGACCAGGTGCTGGCGCAGATCCTCGATCCGGCGCCGGCGCGCGCGATCCTGATGCGCATGCTGCGTAACCTGCACGGCGTGTATGCCGAAGCCGGCGAATGGGACCGCGCCGCACGCAGTGCCGACCGCCTGCTGAAGCTGGCCCCGGAGCAGGACGACGCGTTGCGTGATCGCGGCCTGGCCTACCTGCAGCTGGAGTATCTGGCCGGTGCCCGCCACGACCTGGGGCAGTATCTGAAGCGCAACCCGGAAGCCAGCGATGCGCAGTGGCTGCGCGAGAAGCTGATCGACCTCGGCGGGCCGGTGCCACGGCTGCACTGAGGGTGTCGGTGTGTGGACCAACGGTCCACACCCACCGGTAGCGCCGGGCCATGCCCGGCGGCCCGGAAACTCAATCGACCTCGACCATCTCGAAATCAGCCTTGGTCACGCCGCAATCCGGGCAGGTCCAGGTCTCGGGAATGTCTTCCCAGCGCGTCCCCGGCGCGATGCCTTCTTCCGGCAAGCCTTCCGCTTCGCTGTAAAGAAAGCCGCAGACCACGCACATCCAGGTACGCAAGGTGGTGGGGGTGGCATCGCTCATCGGATAATCAAGGCTGGATTCACGGGCCGCCATTGTCCCATCGCGGCCCACTCACCGGTAGCCATCGATGACTTCTGCTTCCCCGGCGCCCCGCGGCGTCTACCTGATCACCCCGGACGAGCCCGATACCGCGCGCCTGCTGGCCCGCACCGCGCCGCTGCTGGCCGCCGGCGCCACCTGGCTGCAGTACCGCAACAAGACCGCCAGCGGCGCGCTGCGGCGGGAGCAGGCCACCGCCCTGCAGGCGCTGTGCGAGGAACACGGCGTGCCGCTGATCGTCAACGACGACCCGGCGCTGGCCAAGGCGGTCGGCGCCGCCGGCGTGCATCTGGGCGGCACCGATGGCGATATCCCCAGCGCGCGTGCCCTGCTCGGCGCGGACGCCATCATCGGCGCGTCCTGCTACGACCAGCTGGCCAACGCCGAGCAGGCCGTGGCGGCCGGCGCCAGCTACGTGGCCTTCGGCGCGTTCTTCCCGACCACCACCAAGATCACCACCAGCCGCGCCCACACCGACCTGCTGCGGCAAAGCGCCGCACTGGGCGTGCCGCGGGTGGCGATCGGCGGCCTGACGCCGGACAATGTCGGTCCCATCATCGACGCCGGCGCCGATCTGGTCGCCGTGGTCAGCAGCGTGTTCGCCGCCGAAGACCCGGTTGCGATCCAGCGCGCCTATCTCGCCCAGTTCGCGTAATGCCCAGGAAATCCGCATGAACCACGACCAGTCCCACGCCCTGTTCTCCCGCGCCCAGCAGCTGCTGCCGGGCGGCGTCAATTCGCCGGTGCGCGCGTTCAAATCGGTCGGTGGCGAACCGTTCTTCGTCGAGCGCGCCGATGGCGCCTACCTGTACGACGTCGATGGAAACCGCTACATCGACTACGTCGGCTCCTGGGGCCCGATGATCGTTGGCCACAACCACACGGCGGTGCGCCAGGCGGTGAAGAAGGCGATCGACAACGGCCTGTCCTTCGGCGCGCCCTGCGCGGCCGAAGTGACCATGGCCGAGACCATCACCCGACTGGTGCCGTCGTGCGAGATGGTACGCATGGTCAACTCCGGCACCGAAGCCACGCTGTCGGCGATCCGCCTGGCGCGCGGCGCCACCGGTCGCAACCGCATCGTCAAGTTCGAAGGCTGCTACCACGGCCACGGTGACTCGTTCCTGGTCAAGGCCGGTAGCGGCATGCTGACCCTGGGCGTGCCGACCTCGCCGGGCGTCCCGGCCGGCCTGAGCGAACTGACCCTGACCCTGCCCTACAACGACTTCGAAGCGGCCACTGCCCTGTTCGAACAGCAGGGTGACGACATCGCCGGCCTGATCATCGAACCGGTGGTCGGCAACGCCAACTGCATTCCGCCACGCGAAGGCTACCTGCAGCACCTGCGCGACCTGTGCACGAAGCATGGCGCGCTGCTGATCTTCGACGAAGTGATGACCGGTTTCCGCGTTGCCCTTGGCGGTGCACAGGCGCACTACGGCATCACCCCGGACCTGACCACCTTCGGCAAGATCATCGGCGGCGGCATGCCGGTGGGTGCCTACGGCGGCCGCCGCGAGCTGATGCAGCAGATCGCCCCGGCCGGCCCGATCTACCAGGCCGGCACGCTGAGCGGCAATCCGGTGGCGATGGCCGCCGGCCTGGCGATGCTGGAACTGATCCAGCAGCCGGGCTTCCACGCCGACCTGGCCGAGCGCACCGCGCGCCTGTGTGCCGGCCTGGAAGCGGCCGCCGCCGACGCCGGTGTGGCCGTGACCACCACCTGCGTGGGTGCGATGTTCGGGCTGTTCTTCACCAGCGAGAAGGTGGAGACCTATGCGCAGGCCACCGCCTGTGACATCCCGGCGTTCAACCGCTTCTTCCACGCGATGCTGGACCAGGGCGTGTTCCTGGCACCGTCGGCGTACGAGGCCGGCTTCCTGTCCAGCGCGCACGACGATGCCGTGATCGAGGCCACCCTCGCCGCTGCATGCGTGGCGTTCAAGGCCGCCAAGGGCTGAGCCCGCTCTGCACGAAAAAGGGGACGGAGGGGATTAAGTCGTTTGTGCACAAACGACTTAATCCCCTCCGTCCCCTTTTTCATCCACGCATGGCGTGGATCTACTGGTAGAGCCACGCCATGCGTGGCTGCTCAACCGAAGACGAACTTGCCCTTCATCATCGCGAAGTGGCCGGGGAACGAGCAGAAGAAGGTGTAGTCACCGCCCTTCTGCAGGCCCTGGGTAGAGAAGCGCACGCGCGCGGTTTCACCACCGCCGATCACCTTGGTGTGCGCCAGCACGCGCTTGTCGGCCTTCGGCAGGTAGCTGTCGGCCAGGGTCATACGCATGCCAGCCATCGCCACCGGCTGGTAATCCGCGCTGCGGGTCAGCACCCAGTTGTGGCCCATCGCGGTAGCGGCCAGCTTGCCGGTGTGGCGCAGGGTCAGATCCACGGCGGTGCAATCAGCGGCCACCTTGATCTCGCGGCTGCTGAAGCTCATCTGGTCGGTGCTGTCGATGCTCACCGCACACACCCGCGCCATCGCTGACGGCGCCAGCATCAGCGCGCCCAGTCCCACTGCCACCATCCAAGCCTTCATCGTTGCATCTCCTGCGGATTCAAGCGCCATTCTAGGCAGGCCCCTGCGGCCGCGTCTGCGACCGTCTGTCGCATGGCTGCTCCAGGGTTTCCCGCGTGTTCACTGCAATGGCATGCTCGACCAATGCGGATCGACCTGTTGCTGCTGGATGTGGATGGCGTGCTGGTGCACTACCAGCGCGCGCAGCGCGTGCTGCACCTTGCGCAGGCGCTGGATGTCGTGCCGGAAACCGTGCAGGCCGCGCTGTACGACAGCGGGCTGGAAGCGGCACATGACAATGGCACGCTGGATGGCCCGGCCTATCTGGCGCAGCTGGGAGAGCTTCTAGGCACGACGGTCGATGTGACTGCTTGGACCGCGGCGCGGCGGGCCGCCAGCCATCCGCAGGCTGCCGTGTTGCAGCGGCTGCAGGCCCTGCAGTTGCCGATGGCAGTGCTGACCAACAACGGCGCGCTGATGCAACAGGCCTTGCCCACCCTGCTGCCGGAACTGTTCCCTGCCCTGCAGGACCGCGTGTTCTGCAGCGCCGATTTCGGCCTGCGCAAACCGGCGCCGGAAGTCTTCCTGCGCACGCTTGAGGTACTCGGCGTGGCACCTGCGCGCACGCTGTTCGTCGATGACCTGTTCGCCAACGTGCGCGGCGCACGCGCCGCCGGCCTGCACGCGGAAACCGTGCGCGATGGCCGGGGATTGGGCAAGGTGTTGAAGCGTTACGCGGTGAGCTGATCAGGGTCAGAGCCCTCTCCGCAGGAGAGGGGTCCGACCTCAGCAGATTCAGCGCGCGGCGATGAACGCGGCAATCGCCGCGCGCAGGCGCTTGAGGCCTTCGGCCACTTCTTCGTCGGTGATGTTCAGCGACGGCACGAAGCGCAGCACGTCCGGGCCGGCCTGCAGGGTCAGCAGGCCCTGCTCGGCGGCGTGGTCGAGGATCGCACCGGCCTGGCCGGCGAAGTCCTTGCTCAGCACCGCGCCCAGCATCAGGCCACGGCCACGCACGTCGCTGAACACACCGAACTCGTCGTTGATGCGGGCGAAGCCATCGCGCAGCGCCTTCGACTGACGGCTGACGTTGGCGGCGATCTCCGCCGAGGCCAGCTTGCGCAGTGCCACGCGGGCCACCGCAGCAGCCAGCGGGTTGCCGCCGAAGGTAGTGCCGTGTGCGCCGAACTGCATGGTTTCGGCCACCTTCGGGCCGGCCAGCATCGCACCGATCGGGAAGCCACCACCCAGCGCTTTGGCCAGGGTGACCATGTCCGGTACCACATCGTCCTGCCAGTGCGCGAACAGCGTGCCGGTGCGGCCCATGCCGGCCTGGATTTCATCCAGCACCAGCAGTGCGTTGTGCTGGTCGCACAGCTCGCGCACGCGCTTGAGGAAGCCGGACTTGGCCGGCATCACGCCGCCCTCGCCCTGGATCGGCTCCAGCATCACTGCGGCCACGTCGCCGGCGGCCATCGCGGTTTCCAGCTGCACCTCATCGTTGAAATCGATGTAGCGGAAGCCACCGGGCAGCGGCTCGTAGCCTTCCTGGTACTTCGGCTGTGCGGTGGCGGTCACCGCGCCCATGGTGCGGCCGTGGAAGCTGCCACGGAAGGTGATGATCACCCGCTTGTCGGCCGGGCGACCCTGGCTGGAGGCCCACTTGCGGACCATCTTGATCGCCACTTCGTTGGCTTCGGCGCCGGAATTGCACAGGAACACGCGCTCGGCGAAGCGGCTGGCCTTCACCAGCTCCTCGGCCAGGTGCAACGGCGGCGCGCTGTAGAACACGTTGCTGGTGTGCCAGAGCTTGCCGGCCTGCTCGACCAGCGCGGCGACCAGGTCCGGGTCGTTGTGGCCCAGGCCACACACGGCGATGCCGGCGGCCAGGTCGATGAACTCACGGCCCTGGCTGTCCCACACGCGGGCGCCCTGGCCTCGTTCCAGTACCACCTGGCGGGGCTTGTAGACCGGCAGGTAATAGTGCGAAAGGGAGATCAGCGGATCGGTAGCGGCGGTCATGGCAGTCGGCAGGGTTCAGGAATCCCCATTCTCGCGCCGGAACCCCTGCGGCACAATGCGCCCATGCGACCGTTTTCCGCCCCCCAGCTGAACCCCGCCACCGAGACCGGCTGGCGCCGTCGGTGGTTCGACATCATCTACCGCCACGACTCGCGGCCCTCGCGCAATTTCGACCTGATCCTGGTGGTGGCGATCGTCGCCAGCATCCTGGTGGTGATGATCGACAGCGTGCAGCACCTGCATGCCGAATGGTCCACCGGCCTGTACATCCTGGAATGGGCCTTCACGATCATCTTCACCGCCGAGTACCTCCTGCGACTGGCGGTGGTCAAGCGCCCGCTGCGCTACGCGGTGAGCATCTGGGGCATCATCGACCTGCTGTCGATCCTGCCCGCCTACCTGTCGATGTTCATCCCCGGCGCGCAGAGCCTGCTGGTGGTGCGCGCGCTGCGCATCCTGCGCGTGTTCCGCATCCTCAAGCTGACCCGCTACATCGAGGAAAGCGGCATCCTGATGACGTCACTGTGGCGCAGCCGGCGCAAGGTGCTGGTGTTCCTGTTCACGGTGATCACCATCACCATCATCGCCGGTGCGCTGATGTACGTGATCGAGGGCCCCGAACACGGCTTCACCAACATCCCGGCCAGCATGTACTGGGCGGTGGTGACCATGGCCACGGTCGGCTTCGGCGACATCGTGCCGCAGACCGTGCTTGGCCGCTTCGTCACCTCAGTGCTGATCCTGATCGGCTACAGCATCATCGCCGTGCCCACCGGCATCTACACCGCCGAACTGGCCAGCACCATGCGTGAAGCCGAGCTGGCCGCACGCCGTGATGCACGTGGCTGCCCGGACTGTGGGCTGGAAGGCCATGAACCGGATGCACTGCACTGCCGCAAGTGCGGCGGCAAGCTGCCGGATGCGTTCAACCATTGAGGCACATGCCGGCCAGCGGCCGGCACTACCTCTCGGCGGTTACGCATGGATGCGTGTGCCGTTGCTCACCGCATGCGGTTGCTGGTGGTCACCAGATCATTGTATGCGGCGAGGATCGTTGACTGCGCTCCTTCCGGGTCGGTGGTGAGCCAACTGCCCGACGCCTTCCGCTCTGCCGCCAGTGCTTCGGCGGTGATCGGCTTGTGCTGCTCCAGGCGCTCGACGCCACGTCCCGCAGTACGCACCAGCTTGTCCGCCGAACGCTGCACGTGGCCCCACATCGGGTCGTCCTTGCCGACGCCGCCGTTCTGGATTTCCGTCACCAGTGCCTGATAGTCAGCCAGCTGCACGCGCAGCGCCGCAACATCCGGTGCGTCGTCCTGGAACGCCGTGGCCAGTAGCTTGCCGTCGCCCAGCAGGCGAAGGTGATAGTAGGCCAGCGAGCGCCCTTCGCTCTCCTCGATCTGCTTCAGCTGCGCGGCACGGCGATCGTTCTCGTTCTTTTCCAGCGCCACATCCATCGCTTCGCTGGCCTTGAAGAAATCAGCATAGGCCTGCATCAGCGGGGCATGCTGGCTGCGCATCCCTTCACCGCCATCACGACGATAATCCTCGCGGGTGAAGTATCCATCGGCGCGCTCGACCAGGGTGTTCAATGCCTGGAAGGCCTGCTGATAGTCACGCGCGGGGCCATCCATCGGCAAGGCCGGGGTCTTCGCCAGCGCGTCGGCCAGTGGCTGGCCGCAGTACTCGACGCGGTGCGACAGCACCTTCCCGGGCGAACGCGGTTGCGCTTCCTTGCCGGTCGGGCCGGCTTCAGGGTCCTTCATCCAGCTGGTGTAGGTCTGGAAACCCTCGTGAATGGGTTGTTCAACGCCGTTGTAGCACTCGATGTAGGCGTTCACCTTCTCCAGGCTGGGGTCGGCCAGCGACAACCCTGCCGGTTTGTTGCAGCCGCTCAGGCCAGCCACAGCGCCGATCAGCAGCAGCGGCGCGATACGCAGACAGGAAGTCGTCATGGTCTCTCGCATGGGTGCTGGCGCGCCGGTCACTGGCGGTTGCTCTGGAAAACGAGCGTGTTGTATTCCTGCATGAGCTTGCTGGCAGAGCCACGCGGCGCCATCGACGGCGAATCAAGCATGCGTCGTTCGAAATCGGTGTAAGGCTTTTTCTCGCTGACGCGCTGCAGCCGCTCCTTGCCTTCGCGCCGGAAATTCTCGGCCCCACGCTCGAAGCCTTCCCAGTCCGACTTGCCCGGTTCCTGGTCGGCAACCTTGGCGTGCGCTTCATCGGAAATGCGGTTGAAGGCATCCAGGCGTTCGCGGGCCTTGCCCTGATCGAAATCATCCTCGCTCATCAGATCCATGATGGCCTTGGCTTCCAGCATCATCGCCAGACGGTAGTACTCGCGCGTGCGCCCCTCGGCCTGTTCCAGCGCCTTGAGCTGCTCGCGCTGGGCGGCGTCGTTCTGGCGCTCCAGCTCGGCATTGAACGTTTCGCTGGCAGCCACGAAATCCTTGAAGGCGGCCATCAAGGGCGCGTGCAGCTGCTTGCCCTTGGCGAACTGGTCGTCTTCGTAGTCCTGGCGATCGTAGTAGTCATGCGCGTCCTTGCTGACCGGCACCAGTGCCTTCAGCGCCTGCCGGTAGTGACCTGCAGCCGCATCGAGTTCGGCCAGCGCCGGCTTGGCAGCAATCGCCTCGGTCACCGGAGCGTCGCACTGCTTCATGTCGTAGTCGCTGATCTCGAACGGGCCGTACACGTGCGTCTCGCGTCCGGTCGGGCCAGCGTCGACATCCTTGATCCAGCGCGTGTAGGACTGGATGCTGCCGTGGGTTTTCGAATCCAGCGCGTTGAAGCAGCCGATGTAGGCGTTGAGCTTGGCGGTCAACTGCTGCTGTGTATCGGACGGGGCCGTGCTGGCGTCCGGCGTGCCGGAGGCAGCGGCGCCGCCCGCAGCTGCGGGTGCCTTGCCACCGCAGGCGGTCAGGATCAACGACAGCGAAGCGGCCAACGCCGCGACGGAAAGAGTGCGTGACATGTGCTCACATCCTTGTTGAAATCGATTACAGCCACGCATTCTAGCGCAGCAGGCCGAGGGTCGCAGCCCTCGGCCTCTTCCAGCGACGCGCGGTCAATCCAGGAACAGATCCGGCAACAACGGCCGCGACGGATCCACCGCGTATCCGGAAAGATCGGTGATACCGGCCTGTGCCAGCACTTCATCGTCGATCAGGAACTGGCCGTGGAAGCCGGCCGCTTCACGCACCAGCACCGCATGTGCGGCATCAGCCATGATCTGCGGCGTACGGCAGCCAGCCGCATCCACGCCCGGAATCATGTTGATCGCATCGGTGGCGATCACCGTGCGCGGCCATAGCGCATTCACCGCCACGCCCTGCGGACCGAATTCCGCGGCCAGGCCCAGGGTGACGAAGCTCATGCCCATCTTCGCCAGCGTGTAGCCGGTGTGCGGTGCCCACCACTTCGGCTCCAGGCTCGGCGGCGGCGCCAGAGTCAGGATATGCGGGTTCGGCGCCTGCAGCAGGTACGGCAGGCAGGCCTGCGCGCACAGGAAGCTGCCGCGCGAATTGACCTGCTGCATCAGGTCGAAACGCTTCATCGGCGTATCCAGCGTGCCGCGCAACCAGATCGCGCTGGCGTTGTTGATCAGGATGTCGATGCCACCGAAGGTATCGACCGTGGCCGCCACCGCCGCCTGCACCTGCTCTTCCTCGCGGATGTCGCACTTCAGGGCCAGGCCCTGGCCGCCAGCCGCCGTTACCGCTTCGGCCGCGGTATGGATGGTGCCCGGCAGCTTCGGGTTCGGCACCGACGACTTGGCTGCAATGGCCACATTGGCGCCGTCGCGCGCAGCGCGCAGTGCGATGGCCAGGCCGATGCCGCGCGAGGCACCAGTGATGAAAAGCGTTTTGCCCTGCAGACTGCCCACGTTCCACACTCCAGCGTATGCAATGAGCCGCTAGTATGCCGCGCCGACGCGGAGTTCACCCGCCCTTGACGATACTCGGGCCTCCAGACAACGCACGAGGTCCACGCCATGCGCCGTTCCCGCCTGTTGCTGCCTGCCCTGGGGCTTGCCCTGCTGACCGCCTGCCAGGGCCGTTCGCCGGAACCCGGAAAGGAGCCGCCCGCCGGTGACGCGCCCAGCGCGGAGAAGGCCGCCGCCGACGGCAAGATGCGCTGGAGCGAGGCGGTGGTCTGGGATGGCGATCTCAACGCCTGCCGCCAGGGTGAGAACGCCGCGACCCGCGATTGCCTGCGCGATGCGATGCGCGCGGGTGGCGCCAGCGCCGATGCCATCACCGCCGCCGAGCAGTTGTCCAGCGGCGGTGAGCTGGCCTATGTGACCGCCTGGCACGAGAACGAAGGACTGGGCATTGCCACGGTCGAGTATCCGTTCCGCGCCAACACCAATGAAGGCACCCGCCTGGTCGATGCCAGCGGCAAGCGCATCGATGTGGATGCCGTGCAGCTGGACGACACCCTGCGTGCCGACCCCGCTGTGCAGGAACTGCTGAAGGCCAACCCGCAGGCCACGCCGTTCGCGCCGGCACAGTCGGCCGGCGCTTCGCCATTGGATAACGGCGGCATCCGCCTGCTGTACCGCACGCCGCTGCGCGACTGCCACGCCTGCCCGGATGTGGGGCAGCTGCAGATCGCCTATGACTTCGATGCCAAGCGCAAATTCATCGGCCAGCAGGTGGTGCCGGCGACGCCGTAAAGCCACGGCCCCCTATAGAGCCGAGCATGGCTCGGCTCTACATTTCTATTCCTGGTACAGCTCTATTCCTGGTACAGCACTGCCACGCCATCACCACGGGCAAGCCGCTTCACCTGGTCCAACGTATCCACCGCCATGACGGAGTACGTGACCTCCACACCCGAGTGCAGGCGTCCCTCGGCAGTGTCCTCATCACTCGCCACTGATATCAGCTTGCGAATTCCGGCGAATCGATAGAGGGAAGGCCTACCGTCTTCACCCACCAGGCGACCGGTCAGATCCTCATACCCGGAAGCAAGCGCTTCTGCATTCTCAAGAGCGTGTTCATCGTTGTCGGCACTGATCAGATACACGTTCTCATGCACCCGGAACGCCCCCTGTCCTGGACTCTCGTAGTAGAAAATGGCGTGTGCGCAATACCACATGCATCACCTCAATGATTCTTTTGCGGGTTGTCCCTGGTTTGGATGTCGCGAGCCTTCTGCTGCCAGCGGAATCCACATTTATGCGGCACTTGGCAATGAGCCGTTTAGCCGTTAAGCAGCCCACGGATCACAAACCACATCCACGCATGGCCTGGATCTACCGGTACAACCGCACCTGCTTCTCCAGCAGATGCGGCACGATCAACCGATGCACCGGGGCGACCGGCAGCATGTATACACGCCCGAACGCGTTGTGCGTATGCACCACCGTCGCCACTTCCAGCACATCGCCCTGCCATTGCAGGGCCAACTGCACACGCAGGTGGCGGTCGTCGTCTTCCAGCACGATGGCATCGACGTCCAGCGACTGCAGGGTGAAGATGCCCAGCCGCTGGCCGGGTTGAGGATCCTCAACATCCTGCACCGCACGCAACGAGCCCAGGTGCTTCATGCCGAGCAGGCGCATGCCGCGATTGCGCAGTGCCATCAGCCCATCGAACCAGCCGGGAATGGTCGCCGCCATATCGCGATAGGCCTGCAGGGCCGAGCGCCCATCGCGACGGGTCGTCGCCTGGCAGGCGTGCACGAAGTCGGCACCGGGCAACTGCGCACGCAGCACGCTGCAGGCAGTTGGCGGCCTGCTCACGACGGACGCACTGCTCACGGCTTCGGCCCCTGCCCTTCGTTGTCTTCCCAATGCAGGATGCGGCGGGTCACGAAGCGATAGACCGGCTTGCCGGTAGCGAACCACAGTTCGCGCACCCACGAGGTGCGCTTGAGCACGCGCTTCTCCACCGGGGTGAGCGACTCGCGGCAATACATGCGCTTGTGCTTGAGCAGGTGGCGCAGGTCCTCGCGGGCCAGCAGCCGCATCCAGCGCGAGCGCGGGTTGCCTATCACCGCCAGCTGGAAGTCGATCAGCGCTGGACGACCGTCTTCGGTGACCAGCCAGTTGGCTTCCTTGGCCAGATCGTTGTGGGCCACGCCATTGCGGTGCAGCTGCTGCAGCAGCCGACGCGCCGAGCGGAACCAGGCCAGGTCACCGCGTGGTGGACGCTGGTACATGGCATCGCCGGCCATGAAGCTGCGGTCGAGGTGACGGCCATCCCACGCCAGCAGCTGCGGCACATCGGCCATGCCGTGGATGTGGCGCAGCGCGCGTGCTTCGCGGCGGGCCAGCCACCAGGCCGGCAGCCGCAGCCACAGCGGCGTGGCGCCCAGATCACGGCGCACGAAGGGGCCATCGGGCCCTTTCACAAGAAGGATCTGGCCGAAGCTGTCGGCCTTCAAAGCGTGCGGTGGAGCGTCTGGCGTATGCGGCATGGGGCCATTCTAGGCGAAGGCGCCGGTTGCAAACGGTCACGAAGCGGCTGGGAACCAGTCACCTTCACGCCCCTATAATCGGGCAATGGACTCTTCATGGATCGACGCCACGCTCGCGTGGATTGCCGCTCACCCCGTGTTGGCGGGTGCCGTTATCTTCCTCATCGCCTTCTGCGATGCGGTGATCATTCTTGGCGCCATCGTGCCGGCGCTGCCGCTGCTGTTCGCGGTGGGCGTGTTCATCGGCCTGGGCCAGATCTCCGGGCCGTACGCGGTGGCGGCTGCAGCCCTGGGCGCATTTGCCGGCGACGGTATCAGTTACTGGATCGGCCGACGCTGGGGCGACCGCCTGCGCGGCATCTGGCCGTTCAGCCGCTACCCGCAGCTGCTCGACCGCGGCGAGAACCTGTTCCGCCGCAACGCCTTCAAAAGCATCCTGATCGCACGCTACGTGGGCGCGATCCGCCCGTTCGTGCCGGCCATCGCCGGCATGATGAAGATGCCGGCCAGCCGCTACGTGCAGGCCAGCGGCATCGCCAGCATCTCCTGGGCGGTGCTGTTCCTGGCGCCGGGCTGGATTCTTGGCGAGGCGTATGACGCCGTGGCCGCCGTGGCCGGACGACTGGTGGTGGTGGTCGGCCTGCTGGCGGTGATCCTCGGCCTGGTCTGGGCCATCGTTCTGTACGGCTATCGCTGGTCGGCCGCGCGCATGGACAACTGGCTGGCGCGCCTGCTGGATTGGTCCAACCGTCACCCGACGCTGGGCCGCTACACCGTTGGCGTGCTGGACCCGAAGCGGCGTGAGTCGGTGCCGCTGGCAATGCTGGCGTTGATGCTGCTGGTACTGGGCTGGGGCTGGTTCGCGTTGCTGACCGTGGTGGTCGCACACGGCGAGCCGCTGGCGATCGACCTGCTGGTGCACCAGGCCATGCTGGCGCTGCGCAATCCGCTGGCCGACTACCCGATGGCCGCGCTGGCATCGCTGGGCGCCTGGCAGGTACTGCTGCCGGCCACCGCGGCGGCGATGGGCTATCTGATCTGGCGCCGGCGCTGGATGGCAGCCGCGCACTGGCTGGCCGCGCTTGCCTTCGGCCTGGCCCTGACCATGCTGCTCGGCGCCACCGTGGATGTGGTACGCCCGGTCGATGCCAGCAGCGGCTTTGGCTTCCCGTCGGTGTCGGTGACCATGGCCACCATCACCTTCGGTTTCTTCGCGGTGCTGATCGCCCGCGAGATGCCCGGTCGCACCCGCGTCTGGCCGTACCTGGTGTCGGGCATCGTGGTCAGCCTGATCGGCTTCTCGCGCCTGTACCTGGGCGCGCATTGGCTGAGCGATGTGATCGGCGGCATGCTGTTCGGCACGTTCTGGCTGCTGGTGCTGGGCATCGCCTACCGCCGCCGCTTCAACCGCTCGTTCTGGGTGAAGCCGGTGGCCTGGCTGTTCTACGGCGTATTCGCCGTGGCGGCGATGTGGTACGCGCCGCGCCACATTCCGGTGAAGCTGGAGCGTTTCGAGCCGACCCTGCCGGCACCGCAGGCGATGGATGCGCAAGCCTGGTGGCAGCACGACTGGGCCACGCTGCCGGCGCGCCGCAACGAGTTCGACGACGACCAGCGCTGGCCGCTGGACGTGCAGGTGGCGGGCCCGCTGGCGCCGCTGCAGGCGCAGCTGGAAGCCCGCGGCTGGAAGCGGCAGGAGCAGGCCGGCTGGCAGCAGGCGCTGCTGATGCTGGACAAGAACACCGGCGCCGATGAGCTGCCGGTATTGCCGGCCACGCTGGACACCCGCGTGGAAGCACTGCTGATGGTGCGCCAGGGTGCGAAGCCGGATGAGCGCTATGTGCTGCGCCTGTGGCCGGCACCCGCGCAGCTGCAGCCGGGCAACACGCCGCTGTGGCTGGGCAGTGCACAGACCCTGCGTTACGAGCGCCACTTCGAATGGATCGGCATGTGGCACCCGCTGCGTGGTGTCGACCCGGCGTTGAACGCGGTGAAGGACGCCGTGCAGAACCTGCCGCAGCGGGAGGATGTGCACAGCGAAACCGGGCTGCCGGTGTTGCGGTTGAAGACCATGCCGTGATCGAGCCGGTGCTTCTCTGGTAGTCGCCAACCCTGGTTGGCGTTTCCCGGTTCCGGCGCGCTCTGGCTGTCGCCAACCCTGGTTGGCGTTTCCGGTTCCGCTGCGCCCTGGTAGTGGCCAACCTTGGTTGGCGTTTTCCGGTTACGGCATCCAGCCCAGCAACTGCTGCAATCGCTGGTGCGGGTCATCCATCTGCAGCAGCTGCAGGCGCTGCTGCTCGCTCAGTGGCAGCAGTTCGGCCAGCCGCCAGCCGACCCAGCTGGCCTGGTCCAGCAATGCCGGGTTGGCCGGCGCATAGGCCTCGCCGGCCTGTTCGATGATGTGCCCCAGCACCGTGGCCAGCAGCGCATGCTGCGGCCGCAATTCGTCATCGGGGTCTTCATCACACCAACGCACGTCGGCCACCACCAGGCCGTTGTCGCGTACGCGGGTGCGCTCGACATGGAAGCGGCGGGTGCCACGCAGGCGCAACTGCAGCACGCCGTCGGCGCCGACATCGAAGTCTTCGATGCGTACCTGCACGCCATAGGCGGCCGGCGTTGCTGGTGCGCCGACTTCCTCGCCATCGAGGATCAGACAGACACCAAACCCCTCACCACTGCGGCCGCTGTCGCGGACCAGGTCCAGATAGCGGCGCTCGAACACGCGCAGGCCTACCGCCGCACCCGGCACCAGCGTGGTGTGCAGCGGAAACAGCGGCAGCGAACCGTCGACGCTCATCGGGCCTGCAGCGCGGCCAGGAAACGGCGCGGTGCACCGTCGAAGCCACCATTGGACATGAACACCACCTGGTCACCACTGCGCGCGCTGGCCTGCAATTGCGCCAGCAGCGCGTCGGTATCGGGCACGGCGTGCGCTTCGCCACGCACCGCGGCGATCACAGCAGCGGCATCCCAGGCCAGTTCCGGGCGATGCAGGAACACCACTTCATCGGCCAGCGCCAGCGACGGAGCCAGCGCCTGCGCGTGTGCGCCCAGCCGCATCGAATTGCTGCGCGGCTCCATCGCGACCACGATGCGCGCATCACCCACCTTGGCACGCAGGCCTTCCAATGTGGTGGCGATCGCGGTCGGGTGATGGGCGAAGTCGTCGTAAATGGTGATGCCGTCATGCTGGCCGATCACTTCCATGCGGCGCTTGACGCTGCGGAAGCGTGACAACGCAGGAATCACGTCGGCCGGTGCCACGCCCACCGCATGCGCGGCGGCCAGCGCAGCCAGGCCGTTGAGCACGTTGTGGCGGCCCAGCAACGACCACTGCACGTCGCCCATTGCCTGCCCGCGGTGATGCACGCGGAAGGCGCCGCCATCGGCGGCCAGCAGCTCGGCATGCCATTCCAGCGACGGATCGAATCCGAAGCGTTCGACCGGCGTCCAGCAGCCCATCGCCAGCACTTCGGCCAGATGCTGATCCTCGCCGTTGACGATCAGTCGGCCACGCGCCGGCACCGTGCGCACCAGATGGTGGAACTGGCGCTGGATCGCGGCCACGTCGGGGAAGATATCGGCGTGGTCGTATTCAAGATTGTTGAGGATGGCCACCAGCGGCCGGTAGTGCACGAACTTGCTGCGCTTGTCGAAGAAGGCGGTGTCGTACTCGTCGGCCTCGACCACGAACTCGCGGCCCTGCCCCAGGCGGGCGGAGACGCCGAAATCCTCGGCTACGCCGCCGATCAGGAAACCCGGTGAACGACCGGCGCTTTCCAGCAGCCAGGTGAGGATGGTGGTGGTGGTGGTCTTGCCGTGGGTACCGGCCACGGCCAGGGTGTCGTGGCCCGGCAGCACCTGTTCGGACAGCCACTGGGCGCCGGAGATGTAGCGCTGGCCGGCGTCGAGCACGGCCTCCACGGCCGGGTTGCCGCGCGAGAGCGCGTTGCCGATCACCACCTCGTCGGTGCCGGCCGGCACGCTGTCGGCGCGGTAACCCTGGTCCAGGGTGATGCCCAGCTGTTCGAGCTGGGTCGACATCGGCGGATAGATGGCCTGGTCGCTGCCGCTGACCGTATGGCCCAGTTCCCGCGCCAGGGCGGCCACGCCGCCCATGAAGGTGCCGGCGATTGCAAGGATATGTACGCTGCTCATGACCGAGGATTGTGACCGATGACGGCTGTATAGGGCCAATGTCCGATCCGGGGTAAGACAAGTCCTACACAGGATGTGAGAAAACTCCAATCATCTGTCAGGGAAATCCCGATAGCGATGTTCTGTGAACCCGGACACAATTCGAACTGCCAGCCGCAGTACCCGAACCGGTCCTACTCCCCAAGAGGCCATCCCCAAGGGAGCTCATGCTGCGGGGCCCTGAGCAAGCCCTCTGCTGGCGCCTATCAAACGACACAGGCCTGGTCCTCGCGGACCAGGCCTGTGCTTTTTGCGCCCGAGGGACCGGCAGTGCACCGGCCCTGCAGGATCAACCCTTGATCGCCGCCAGGATGCGGGCTTCGATCTCGTCCAGCTCACCGACGCCGTCGACGCGGGCCAGGGTGCCACGGCCGGCGTAGAAGTCGACCACCGGGGCGGTCTGGTCGTTGTAGACCTGCAGGCGCTGGCGCACCGCTTCCGGCGTGTCATCGGCGCGGCCCTGTTCCTTGGCACGACCGGCGATGCGCTCGACCAGCAGCTCGGTGGCCACGTCCAGCTGCACCACGGCATCCAGCGGCTGGCCGATCTTGGCCAGCAGGCCGTCCATCGCATTGGCCTGGGCCACATTGCGCGGGTAGCCATCGAGGATGAAGCCCTTGGCGACATCGGCCTGGGTCAGGCGCGACTCCAGCATGCCCAGCAGGATGTCGTCCGACACCAGGTTGCCGGCATCCATCACCGTCTTGGCCTGCTTGCCCAGCTCCGTGCCCGCGGCGATTTCCGCGCGCAGCATGTCACCGGTCGAAATGTGGGCGATCCCCAGCTTTTCCTTCAGGCGCGTCGCCTGTGTCCCCTTGCCCGAACCGGGCGGTCCCAACAGAACCAATCGCATTGACCTGACTCCAACGTGTTGAAAACAAAGAAGGTTCGCGTCCCGGACGGACCGGTATCGCTGCACCGCAATAGCGCCACTTTACCGCATCCGGGTAATGTCCCTGCAATGTCCCCTCCCCCGAGCAGGTAGAAGCATGCGCAACGGTACTCTCCTCTACGCCCAGTCCGGCGGTGTCACCGCGGTCATCAACGCCACGGCGGCGGCGGTGATCGAGCAGGCCCGGGCCAAGGGCATCAAGGTTCTGGCCGCCCGCAACGGCATCCTCGGCGCCCTGCGCGAGGAGCTGATCGACACAAGCAAAGAGAGTGCCGCCGCGATCCGCGCGCTGGCCCATACCCCGGGCGGCGCCTTCGGCTCGTGCCGGGTCAAGCTGAAATCGCTGGACGCCGACCGTGCCCGCTACGACCGCCTGCTGGAAGTGCTGCGCGCGCACGACGTGCGCTGGTTCCTCTACAACGGCGGCAACGACTCGGCCGACACCGCGCTGAAGGTCTCGCAGCTGGCCAAGGCCTCCGGCTACGACCTGACCTGCATCGGCGTGCCCAAGACCATCGACAACGATCTGGCGGTGACCGACACCTGCCCCGGCTTCGGCTCGGCGGCCAAATACACCGCCGTGTCGGTGCGCGAGGCGGCGCTGGACGTGGCGGCAATGGCCGAGACCTCCACCCGTGTCTTCATCTACGAGGCCATGGGCCGCCACGCCGGCTGGCTGGCTGCGGCCGCCGGCCTGGCCGGCAATGGCGATGACGAGGCCCCGCACATCATCCTGCTGCCCGAACGCGCCTATGACGAAGCGGCGTTCCTGGCCAAGGTCAAGGCGGTGGTCGAGCGCGTCGGCTACTGCGTGGTGGTGGCGTCGGAAGGCATCGCCACCGCCGATGGCCGCTTCGTCGCCGACGCCGGTGGCGGCAAGGACTCGTTCGGTCACTCGCAGCTGGGCGGCGTGGCGGCGCACCTGGCCGGCCGGGTCAAGGACCAGCTGGGCCTGAAGGTGCACTGGGCGCTGCCCGACTACCTGCAGCGCTCGGCCCGCCACCTGGCCAGCAAGACCGACTGGGAGCAGGCGCAGGCGGTCGGCAAGGCCGCCGTGCAGCTGGCACTGAAGGGCCAGAACGGCGTGATGCCGGTGATCGTGCGCAGCACCGATGCGCCCTATCGCTGGAAGATCGAAGCGGCGCCGCTGTCGAAGATCGCCAATCATGAAAAGAAGATGCCCGCCGGCTTCATCCGCCGCGACGGCTTCGGCATCACCGCCAAGGCACGCGCCTACCTGTCGCCGCTGATCAAGGGCGAAGCCCCGCTGCCGTACGGCACCGACGGCCTGCCGAAGTACGTGACGCTGAAGAACGTGGCCGTGAAGCAGAAGCTGCCGGCCTTCGAGGGCTGAGCCGAAAAAGGGGACGGAGGGGATTAAGTCGTATACGCCCCTTTGTGTTGAGCCCTGTGCGGAGCGCAGGGCACATTGCGGCGGCCGTCGAAGCACCCCACAATCGGGCTCCGGCCCGGGGCAAAGGGGCCGCCGCAAGCCAGATTCGACGCTGCCCGGCCTTCAAGGCCCGGGCCTGTGCTGCCATTTCACAAGGACTGTAACCATGAAGCACCCGATCCTGATCGCCGCGCTGCTGTGCGGTGCCGCCGCGCCGGCCTTCGCTGCGACCTGCGAAAGCAACTTCCAGAAGAAGGGCAATCCCTTCGTCGGCACGACCTTCACCTCATCGGTCACCCATCCAGACCTGACCGTGGCCAGTGCCATCGGCCAGATGCGGGTGATCGCCAAGAACGCCAACATGGACGTCCTCAGCGAGGACGTGGAAGGCGGCTCGATGCTGATCGAAGAGCCGGAATCCATGGCCCACAAGCCGATTCCGATGATCATCAGTGCCACCTCCGAAGGCGGCCAGGGCACCGTCGGCATGGTGGTGAAGGTCAACAAGGGCGCCATTGCCTCGGCCGACGGCGTGCGCGAAGAAATGTGCAAGCTGCTCAACCAGATCAAGCCGGGCAAGGCTGGCGAACAGGCGGCCAAGGCCACTCCGCAGGCGTCGGTGGTGACGATTGCCGCCGACCGCTTCGGCTTCCAGCTGCGCAACCAGAACAAGGACAACCCGGCCGCGGTCGAGCCGCGCTACAAGGGCAAGACCTACGCCATCACCGGTCGCATCACCTCCGTGCTGCGCAGTGGCGGCACCTACAACACCAGCTTCGACCTGCCCAGCGATGGCAGCATCGACTTTGAGCGCGTGGCCATTTCCTGCTCGTTCGCAGCCAACCAGGCCGCGTATGCGCTGGCCCTGCGCCCGCGCGAGAAGGTGACACTGACTGGTGTGGTCGACAGCTACGACCAGATTGGTCGTGTGTTGTGGTTGAAGGACTGCCGCGGCAACTGATCGCTGCCAGCATGGGAAAAGGCCCGGGTGCGCAGGCGCCCGGGCCTTTTCGTTTCCACAGCGGTTCACACCTGGCGCACGTGCATCGCAGGATGATGGATGCCCCGTCCGGAGGTCATCATGGCACTGCGTGTTGTTCGGCTGGGTACGCCGCGCCACCCCGGCGAAGGGCTGCGCATCGGTACCGTGCGGCGGCCGCCACGCGGCGTGCCGCGCAGTGAGTTCGCGGAACAGGACTGGTACGACGTCTGGTTCCCGACCCTGTCACCCAGCGCGGAACTGGTAAAGCGGGCGCACGAAGCGAAGACCGCCGCCGACTGGAATGCCTTCTTCCGCCACTACAAGGCCGAGATGAAGGCACCCGATGCCGCGCATGCGCTGGATCTGCTGGCCGCGATGTCGCAGCACAGCGACATCAGCGTGGGCTGCTACTGCGAGGATGAGACGCACTGCCACCGTACGGTATTGCGCGAGCTGCTGGTCGCGCGCGGGGCGACGCTGGCGGAGTGATGATTGCAGGGTTGCCGGCCAGCGGCCGGCACTACCGGTGGATGACCGCGTGGGTACACCGCCCGCGCAATTTCAATTGCAGGCCTTGCCTTCCATCTGCAGCTGCGCGGCGAACATCGTCACCTGCGGGATCTTGCCGGCAGCGGCCTGCTTCTTGGCCTCTTCCAGATAGATGCGCGACTGGCCCTGCCCATCCAATGCCTGGGTATTGTTCACTGGCAGGCGCCACACCCGCACTACTGCCTGCTGCGCCGGGCACGCGGCATTGGGTACGCGGATCACATCATTGAGCTTCCAGCCCTTGTCGGCGCTTGGCTGCGCCTTGGCATAGTCGACGAAACGCGCGCGCGGCTGGCACTGCTCGCTGGTCCGCACCGGCGCGAAGCGATACGGCTCGGCCGCCTGACCGGTGAAGGCACCTTCCAGGCGCGCGCAGGCCTCGGGAATCTGCCGCAGGGTGTGCACCGCGCCCACGGCCTGGGGGGCACCCACGGCGCGCTGCAGCTCCGGGGTTTCCGCGGCGAGTGCCGGTACGGCCGGGACCAGGGCGGCAAGCATCAACAGGGACAGGCGCATGGGGAATCTCCTACGGGACTGGGCGCAGGCTTGCAGAGGCTGGCTTAACGGGGCGCAAAGACGCATCCATCGAGCAGCCACTGCGCTCGCCGGGCATGGCCCTGCGCTACCATCCGGGCGCAGGTGCACGCATACTGCGGGCACCAGGGAATGCTGAACACCGCCATACGTCGGACGACCACCAAGGTCGGTACGGGTTGGTTCCAGGCTGCAGCCCGTCGTCCCCCTCGTGGTGCCGTTCATCGCCACTGGATGCCTACATCCATTCTGCGGAGGGGTCTAATGCTGGAACGTCACGGGCTGTCATTGGCGCTGGGCTGCGCCATTCTCGCGATCCTGTTCGGAATCGTCTCGGCGCGCTGGATCCTGCGCCAACCCACCGGCAATGAACGCATGATCGCGATCGCCACCGCGATCCAGGAAGGTGCGCGTGCCTACCTCAACCGCCAGTACCTGACCATCGGCGTGGCCGGTGTGGTGCTGTTCGTGCTGGTCGGCATCTTCCTCAGCTGGTACACCGCGATCGGCTTCGCCATCGGTGCGGTGCTGTCCGGCGCGGCCGGCTACATCGGCATGAACGTCTCGGTACGCGCCAACGTACGCACTGCCGAAGCTGCACGCCACGGCATCAGCGCCGCAATGGACGTCGCCTTCCGCGGCGGCGCCATCACCGGCATGCTGGTGGTCGGCCTCGGCCTGCTGGGCGTGGCCGGCTACTACGCACTGCTGCTGCGCATGGGCCTGCCGATGGGACAAGCGCTGCATGCCCTGGTGGGCCTTGCCTTCGGCTCCTCGCTGATCTCGATCTTCGCGCGGTTGGGCGGCGGCATCTTCACCAAGGGCGCGGACGTAGGTGCCGACCTGGTCGGCAAGGTCGAAGCCGGGATTCCCGAGGATGACCCGCGCAACCCGGCGGTGATCGCCGACAACGTCGGTGACAACGTCGGCGACTGCGCCGGCATGGCTGCCGACCTGTTCGAGACCTATGCGGTCACCGTGATCGCCACCATGCTGCTGGGCAGCCTGATGCTGACCGAGGCCGGCGCCAACGCGGTGCTGTATCCGCTGGTGTTGGGCGGCGTGTCGATCATCGCCTCGATCATCGGCGCGCTGTTCGTCAAGGTGAAGCCGGGCGGCTCGATCATGGGCGCGCTGTACAAGGGCGTGATCGTCTCCGGCGTACTGGCCGCGATTGCGTTCTACCCGATCACCACCGGGTTGATGAGTGACAACGTGCACGGGCCGATGGCGCTGTATGGCTGCGCATTGATCGGGCTGGTGCTGACCGGCCTGATCGTGTGGATCACCGAGTACTACACCGGCACCCAGTACAAGCCGGTGCAGCACGTGGCACAGGCGTCGACCACCGGCCACGGCACCAACATCATCGCCGGCCTCGGGATCTCGATGAAGTCCACCGCACTGCCCGTGATCGCGGTGTGCGCGGCCATCTGGGGTGCGTTCGCGCTGGGTGGCCTGTACGGCATCGCCATCGCCGCCACCGCAATGCTGTCGATGGCCGGCATGATCGTCGCCCTCGATGCCTATGGACCGATCACCGACAACGCCGGTGGCATCGCCGAGATGGCCGAGCTGCCCTCGGAGATCCGCGACATCACCGACCCGCTGGATGCGGTGGGCAACACCACCAAGGCGGTGACCAAGGGCTATGCAATCGGTTCAGCGGCACTGGCCGCGCTGGTGCTGTTCGCCGACTACACCCATAACCTGCAGGCAGCACATCCGGGGCAGGAATTCCGCTTCGACCTCAGCGACCACACGGTGATCATCGGACTGCTGATCGGCGGCCTGATTCCCTACCTGTTCGGTGCGATGGCGATGGAAGCGGTCGGCCGCGCCGCCGGTGCGGTGGTGGAGGAAGTGCGCCGCCAGTTCCGCGAGATCCCCGGCATCATGCAGGGCACCGGCAAGCCGCAGTACGACAAGGCGGTGGACATGCTGACCCGCTCGGCGATCCGCGAAATGATCGTGCCCTCGTTGCTGCCGGTGGCGGTGCCGGTGGTGGTCGGCCTGCTGCTGGGGCCGCGCGCACTGGGCGGCCTGCTGATCGGCACGATCGTGACCGGCCTGTTCGTGGCCATCTCGATGACCACCGGCGGCGGCGCCTGGGACAACGCCAAGAAGTACATCGAGGACGGCCACTTCGGCGGCAAGGGCAGCGAGGCGCACAAGGCGGCGGTAACCGGCGATACCGTCGGTGACCCCTACAAGGACACCGCCGGCCCGGCGATCAATCCGCTGATCAAGATCATCAACATCGTGGCACTGCTGCTGGTGCCCCTGCTGTAGATCCACGCCTTGCGCAAACCCGTAGAGTCGAGCTTGCTCGACTCTACGGCCGCGCCCGCCTCATCCACCGGACGACAAGCAGCACGACGGCGATCATCCAACAGGCGTAGATCGGCCGGTCCCAGCCATCGAAGAGGCTCAGCGGGCTGCCGATGAAGGCGAACGAGGCCAGCCACGCGCAGAGTACGCCGGGCAGCCACGAGCCACGCCGGATGCAGAAGGCCGCGAACAACAGCAAGGGCAAGGTCAGGATGATCGCCGGCGTGAACGGTGCCAGCGAAAGAACGGCCACGCATGCAGCCAGGAACACGCTGCACCAGGCCAGCCCCCGTAACGTCCGAGTCGTCATGCCAGCCTCCGCGCGTCCATTGACGGTCATGCACGAGCATAACGCCTGCGCGCTGCCGTGAATTCCGGTTGGGGTCAGAGCCCTTTCCTGCGGAAAGGGATCCGACCCCGATGGCGATCACCGCCCGCGCAGGAAGAACGACACCGGCACCATCACTTCCACCGGGTCGCCGGCCACTTCGGCCGGCGGCGCCGGTACCGGGCTGGCCCGCTGCACGGTGTCCAGCGTCTCCTGGTCGAGCAGCGCGAAGCCACTGCTGCGGCCCAGTTTCAACCCCGAGACCGCGCCATCGCGGGCAACCGCAAAGCGCACGTAGACCACACCCTGCTGGCGCAGCCGCTCGGCCTGGCGCGGATAGCGGCGGTGTTTCTGCAGGTGCCCGAGCAGGCGTCCTTCCCAGGTCGCCTCGGCACGACTGCGCTCACCCGCCGTGGTCTGCGGTGCGGTGTAGCGTGTAGCCGCATCAGCCGCCACCTGCGGCGGTGCGCTGGTCTGCGCGACGTTGGCGTCAGCGGTGTCCGGCGACGGCGTCGGCTCCGGTGTACGCGGCGGTGGCAGCTCACCCTGCGGCTGCACCGGCGCCTTGGGTTGCTCGCGCAGGGCCGGCGTCGGTGCCTGCCGCTGTTGTTGCTGCTGCAGCGGCCCGGTCGCGACCTCGCGCGGCGGCACCGGCGGTGCCTGCGCCATCGGCGCCAGTTCCAGCATCAGCGCAGCGGGTGGCGCCGCAGCCGTCAGCGCTGGCGCACGGGCCGCCCACCAGCAGGCCGCGCCGATCAACAGCGCATGCACCAGCAGCACGATCGCCAGGCTGGTCGCCCAGCGCCGCAGTCCACTCATCGTACGCCCTGCTCCAGGCCGACCAGTGCCACCTTCAGGTAGCCGGCCGCTCGCAGCGCATCCAGCGTGGCCATCAGTTCGCCATAGGGCACGCGGGTATCGGCACGCAGGAAGATGCGCTGCGTGGTGTCACTGTGAGTGGCCGCCTGCAATGCAGCCGCCAGCCCGTCGCGCGCTACGGCCTGTTCACCAACGCGCAGCGACAGATCGGCCTGCACGGTCACATACACCGGTGCCTGTTCCGGCGGCGTGGCGCTGGCGCTGCTGGCCGGCAGCTGCACCGGCACCGACACGGTGGCCAGCGGTGCGGCCACCATGAAGATGATCAGCAGCACCAGCATCACGTCGATGAAGGGCGTGACATTGATCTCGTGTGCTTCTTCCGGCACATCGTCGCGGTCGGACGCGGTCCTGATCGCCATCGTCGCGCCTCAGTGCACCGCACGCAGCGGCGCCGCTGCGGTACGCGGAACGGCACGATCGAGATCGCGTGAGACCAGTTGCTGCACGGCCGCCGACAGATCACCGAGCAGACCCCGCAGGCCGGCCAGTACACGGCTGAAGTGGTTGTAGACCAGCACGGCGGGAATCGCTGCGACCAGACCCAGCGCGGTCGCCAGCAGAGCCTCGGCGATGCCGGGCGCAACCACCGCCAGGTTGGTGGTGTTGCTGTGCGCGATGCCGATGAAGCTGTTCATGATGCCCCACACCGTGCCGAACAGGCCGACGAACGGCGCCACCGCGCCGATGCTGGCGAGCACGCCGATGCCGCGTCGCTGCACGCGCGCGGTTTCCAGTTCAATGCGGTCCAGGCGCGAGGCCACGCGCTCCTTGATGCCGTCGCGGCTATCCAGTTCCTGCGACAGGCGCAGTTCGGTGCGCGCCGCGTCCAGCATGGCGAGTGCGGTGCCCTGCTGCAGGCTGGCCTCCACGCTCCCGCCGGGCAGGCTCGGCGCCTGCAGCAGCAGCGCGCGCGCTGCACGCAGCTGCCGGCCCTGCCGGGCCAGCTCCCAGCCCTTGGCCAGCAGCACGGTCCAGGTGGCCAGCGACGCCAGTGCCAGCGCGATCATCACCGTTTTCACCACCACATCGGCGGCCAGGTACATGCCCCACGGGGTCAGTGCAGGAGCAGCCACGGGGGCCAGGTCAGCAGGCAGCATCGTCTCGGTTTCCATCAGCATCAGGGGTCGCTGCACGGCGGCGTGCCGAGCGCGGATCATTGGCGTCGTCCACTTCCACGACCGGGTTGGGCTCCAGCCGCGGTGCGGGCCGACTGAGCACGTAGCCGGCGCTGACCGCGAAGAACAGGCCCACGCCCAGCAGCAGCCGCCAGGACGGATGTGCGCCCCAGCAGAACAGCGCGAAGCCCACCGCCATGCCGGCGCTGGCAAACGCCTTGCCCTTGCGCGACACCGCGCCCTGCTCGCGCCACAGCCGCAGTGACGGGCCGTAGCGCGGGTGCGCCAGCAGGCGTTGCTCGAACTTCGGCGAACTGCGCGCGAAGCAGCCCACGGCCAGGATCAGGAAGATGGTGGTCGGCATCACCGGCAGCAGCGCGCCGATCACCCCGAGGCCGACCATCAGCCAGCCCAGCGCGAACCAGAGCCAGCGCATCAGCGTTGCGCCGATAGGCGGGAGGCGTGCATCAGGCGAATTCCACTTCGACGTGGCCGTGCACGCTGCGGAAGGCGGCGTCCGCCGCATCGATCACCTGCTGCTCCTGCTCGGCGCTCAGCGGCACCGCGTCCAGCGCAGCAGTGAATTCACGCCAGTGGCGCGCCGCGCCATCCGGGTGTGCGGCCAGGTGACGGGCACCGAAATCGCGGTCCAGGCCGAGCTTGGCAGCCATCTTGTACAGAATGGTGCCGCCGAGATTGGAGCCTTCGGCCACATACAGCCACCCCAATGCGGCGGGTAGCTCCAGATCGGACGGCAACGCCGCGATGTCGGCCCCCGGCAGGGTCTGCTCCAGATCCTGCAGGTCGCGCGCCACCTGGGTCAGGCGGCGGCGCTCGCCCAGGTCCGGCAGCAGTGCATCCAGCGCAGGGTTGGCATACAGCGCATCGATGCTGCGATGAAAGCGGTACTGCACGCGCAGGAAACGGGCGAAGTTGCTGCGGTCGGCGAAGATGTCGCCGGCCATGATGCGCTTGTCCAGCGCGCCATGGCTGTCGCGGGTGGCGGCCTTGAGCCGCAGGCTGCGGCTGTCTTCAGGGGCGATGTGTGCGTTCATGGGGGATGCCAAGGGGGTCGTCCTGCTGTAGACGTTCGCCACGGGGCTTTCCCCAAGGCCATGTGCACCGATAATGGCGTATCCCTTCTTCCCGCAGGAACCGACGATGATCACCACCGAACCGCGCATGACCAACCTGTTCCTGCAGCTGGGCCTGGATGCCAGCGCCGAGGGCATCGCCCGCTTCATCCGCGAACACCAGCTGGCCACCGATGTGGAAGTGGTCGAAGCGCCGTACTGGAACGATGCCCAGCGCCAGTTCCTGTCCGAGTCGCTGCAGGCCGATGCGGCATGGACCACGGTGGTGGATGAGCTGAACGAGTCGCTGCACGAAGATGCCGTGAAGGCGGCGACCGGGCTGTAACTGGCTGGAGGAAGGCGCCGGGCATGGCCCGGCGCTACCGTTGTCTCCCGCTGGGGGCAGAGCCCTTTCTGCAGGAAAGGGATCCGACCCCGACGATCAATACTTCCAGGTCAGCGCCAGCCTCGCGGTACGGCCCGGGGCCGGCATCACGCCCAGCGCCAGCGGATCCAGGTAGTAGCGGTCGGTGACGTTGTCCACGCCCGCCTCCACCGACAGCTGGTCGTTGAAGCTCCAGCTGGCGAACAGGTCGACCAGGGTGGTCGGCCGGTACAGCTGCTGGATCGCCGACAGGCCCACGTTCCAGTCCTTGTCCAGCTTGCTGATCGGGCCGGCGTTGTGGACCACGCGGGTACCGAAGGTCAGGCGCTCGTCGAACAGGCGCGAGCCCAGGGTCAGGTTGACCATGTAGCGCGGCGGGTTCTGGGTATTGGTGTACGAGCCCTCGAAGCCGCCGTCCACGCAGTTGGGCGTGTTGGCCAGTTCATCGTTCCTGCGCTGTGCACCATAGGCACGGCGCTCGGCGGCGATGTCCGGTGCGCAGGTCTTGGCCTTGAAGTAATAGTGCGCGGACAGATCAGCAAATACCTTGCCGCTGTCATAGCTGGACTGGAACTCCATGCCCGAGACCTTGAACCGGTCAACGTTGCGGATCAGGCCGGCCGAGAGCGTGCGGTAGTCACGGGTGATCAGGTCGTCGATGCGGGTATCGAAGTACGCCAGCTTCAGCGCCAGGCGGTCGCCGGCGGTGAACAGGTCATAGCGGATGGTGCTGGCACCGATCTCCCAGCTGCGCGCACGCTCCGGCTTCAGCTCGCCCACCGGCTTGGCGGCGGTGAACAGGCCCAGCGTGGTCTCGAACAGGCTCGGCAGCTTGGTGCCTTCGGCATACTTCACGTAGACCATGGTGTCTTCGCTGAAGCGGTAGGCCACGCTGGCGGTCGGCGAGAACGCGGTGTCGCGGCGACGGATCGGCTGCGACCAGCTCCAGCTGACCGGCACCTCCAGGTCCTGCGCCTTGCCGGCGTCGTAGAAGTTCCAGCCACCGATGTCGCCCACCGTACCCTTCTTGTACGGTGAAGCCAGCAGCGATTCCTGGGTGAAATTGCCGTTGGCGTCCGGATACCAGTTCAGCAGCGCGATGCGCTTGGCCCGCCACGACGGCAGCGCCGGGTTGCCATTGAGCAGCTCGGTGTAGCGGTACTGGCCCTGCACCTCGTAGGCATCGGGCGTGGCCAGGCGGTTGCGGTCATGCACATCCACGCGGTTCCAGCGGCCGCCGGCCAGCAGTTCCCAATGCTCATCGGGCTGCCACTTCAGCGAGGCCACGGCACTGTATTCCTTGCGCTCGGCGTTGCGCAGGAAGCGGTTGTTGATCAGGTCATCGTGCATGACCGGCCCCGAGCTGCCCGGTGCAATGTCCTCATCGCTGTAGGACAGGCCGTAGTCGAGGGTGAATGCACCGGCGTGTGTATCGAACTTCGAGGTGTTGCTGGCATCCAGGCCGAAGCGCTTCTGCCGCAGCGGATTGCGGTAGGCATCCTTGTAACCGGGGTCGCCACTGAAGCTGGGCGCGTCGTACCACTCGGTGCGGCGATCGAAGTACCAGGGGGTGATGCCGGTCAGGCTGTTGTACATCACGCTGTCGGTATCGGTGTACGTGGCGTTGACGCGCAGGTCGAGCAGCTCGCTGTCCGGGTTGAAGCGGTAACGCAGGGTGTAGCTGTCCATGTCAACGTGGCCCGGGTCCCATTGCGGAATGCGGTCGCGATCGACGCGGATGATCTGCGAGGCCATGATCTCGCCGGCGGTGCCCTCGTAGCGGCGGTAGCCCGCTTCCAGGGTCTGTGCATCGTCGATGCGCCAGGTTCCCTTGAGCAGCGCCGACTTCGAGCGCGCCGAGGTATTGAACACCTCGGTACGCGGCGGATTCAGCGGTGCCAGCGTGCGCCGGGTCTGCGGGAAGTCATCGTAGCCATGCTTGCCGGAGAAGTAGTTGCCGTTGTCGCGGTAGGCGTAGGCGGCAACCAGGTCGAAGCGATCCCAGTGTCCCGCAGCGGCCACGTTGAAGAACTGGCTACCGGTGGCGCTGCGGTCGGTGCGCGGCGCGGCGCTGTAGGACGGCAGGTTGTTGGCGCTGTTGTTGGCCAGGCCGCCACGCACGCGCACGCCGAAGTCCCGGCCTTCGCGCAGCACGTCACCGATCTTCAGCGTCTCCATCTCGACCACGCCGCCGATGCCACCGGAGGCGTTGGCCTGCAGGCTCGGGCCCTTGGTGATGGTCAGGCTGGAGATCAGGTCCGGGTCGAGGTAGGTGCGCTGCGACTGGCCGGCATAACCACGGTAGGTATCCATGCTGGACTGGCCACCGTCGATGATCACCGGCACGCGGCCCTGGCCCTGGATGCCACGGATGTTGACGTCAAAGCCGTTGCCCACGCGCGGATCACCGGCGGTGACGCCAGCCACGCCCTTGACGATGTCGCCGTTGGACGTACCGCGGAATCGCTCCAGGTGCGTGCGGTTGAGCGTGGTGGTGGAGCCGACGCTGCGATAGCCGTCGAGCAGGCGCGCCTCGTCGCTGGTTGCGCCGCTGTCGATACGGTCGCCGGCCACGCTCAGCGTATCGGTGACGATCACACCGCTGTCGGCCTGCGCCGACGCTGCCGCTTCCAGGGTCACCGCATCGGCACTGACCCGGCGCACCGCCAGGCCACTGCCCTGCAGCAGGTGCTGCAAAGCCTCGCTGGCCGACAGGCTCCCGCTGACCGCACGCGAGGTCACACCCCGGGCCAGGGTGGCCGGGTACACGACCTGCACACCGGACTGGCGCATGTAGCTGCGCAGCGCCTCGTCCAGTGGCTGCGCGGGGATATCGAAGCGCTGCACGGCAGTATGGTCACCGCTGGCATCCTGCGCGAGTACGGAGGGCGCGGCGCTGGCCAGGACGGCCGCCAGCAGGGCGATGCACAGGCGGGACGGGCGCGGCATGCGGCCCGGACGATGGAAATCGAACATGGGGGAACCTGTCAGGTAATCGGTGCCGCGGGCGCGGCGACATCCGCAACACGGGCGGACACGGCGACGTACTGGCGGCGGCGGGTACGTTCGCGGAGTAAGACGGATGAAAGCGTGGCAACCCCAAGAGCGATTTGCGGCCGCGGCAGGTGCCGACCGTGGGTCGGCACAGGGACGGTCATCCACGCATGGCGTGGATCTACTGCACGATGGCGACGCCGAATGGAAGACGAGTAACCCGAAGACCTGCTGTTGCCGCCAACGCATCCAGCGCCTGCTCCGGGCGATCGATGCGCAATGCTGCACTGACGGCCGGCAGCTGCGACAGATCGCCACGCACGAAGGTCGGGCCAGCGCGATAGCGCCCGACCCATTGCATGGCCTCGGCGACGCTGGCCTGCTCCAGCAGCAGTTCACCCTGCCGCCACGCGCCGACACTGTCGGCCGCCACATCTCCCAGACGCGTCACGCCACTGCGCTCGCCATAGACCGCACGCTGTCCCACCTGCAGGTAGGTCCAGCCACCGTCGGCCGAGCTGGCCACGCGCACCCTGCCCTGTCCGACCTGGGTTTCCACCTGATCGTTGTCGCGTGCGACGGAGAACGCGGTCGAGATGTCCTCGACCACGCCATTGCCCGCGCGCACGCTGAAACGCCGCTGGGCATCCGGGCTGACCTCGAACCAGGCGCGCCCGCGCAGCAGCTCGATCCGGCGTGCATCGGCATCAAACCGCACGGCGATCGCGCTGTCCGCATCCAGCACGGCTCGACTGCCATCGGGCAGTTGCACGTTCTGCACGACATGCGTACTGCGATGGTCGGCCTGTAGCCGCAACCAGGCCTCCGGCCATGCCACCAGCATCGCCAGCGCAGCTGCAGCGGCCATTGCCCAGCGCAGCCGCCGCGGGCGCCGGCGTTCGGCGGGCCGGGCCTGCGGGCGTGGTCCGACGCTGCGCCACAGCGCGCGCTCGTGCTCGAAGGCCCGACGGTGCCCCGGCTGTGCCAGCCAGCGTTCGAACTCATGCATGCGCCCCTCGCCGATGTCACCCGAGGCCAGCCACGCGATCCAGCCCCGGGCCTGTTCGGCCAGGGCATCGTCATTGGCGGCGGGCAGCGTGTTCGGCGGGCTCATCGGCTGGCGGACAGGCGCATTCAAGCGCGGGCGGAGGAACTAGACCGCATCCACGGTCCAGTGATCAAGACGTTTCAGCGAGGGCCAGCCCCAAGCCGGGGCGATCATCGGCCGCTGCGCGCCCAGGCCAGGCGTTGCAGCGCGGTGCGCACATGGTTCTCGACGGTAGTCACCGACACCCCCAGACGGCGGGCGATCTCGGCCTGGGTCAGGCCCTGCAGGCGGTTGAGCCGGAAGATGGTGCGGGTCGGCTCCGGCAGGTG
The DNA here is from genome assembly GCF_039673015.1 of Stenotrophomonas sp. TWI1409. NCBI lineage: Bacteria > Pseudomonadati > Pseudomonadota > Gammaproteobacteria > Lysobacterales > Lysobacteraceae > Stenotrophomonas > Stenotrophomonas sp. TWI1409. The sequence goes on along the minus strand of NZ_JBDJKU010000029.1, from coordinate 14,399 downwards.
TCCCGCCGCGTCGAGCACCCGCTGCAGCTCGTCCTGTGCCATCGCCTGCTCCTCAGTCGAGATCACCTCGTCCGGCCCCCACAGGTAGTGGTCGGCCAGCAGACGGTTGCGCCGGGTCGATTCGCGGCCATGGTCGGTGGCCAGGTTGGCGGCCAACCGGTACAGATAGGCGCGCGGGTTGTCGATGGCCTGGCTGTCATCGACGCCACGTGCCTTGAACCACACCGCCTGGATCACGTCCTCGGCGCCGTTGTCGCCCCCCAGGATGCGTTGCACCCGGCGCAGCAGCGCGGGCCGCTCGCGGATCAGCAGTTCGGTGAGGGAGGCGGCATTGGAGGACATGCGCGGAACCGGGACGACAGACGGAAGGCGCCGCGCATGCTACTCCGTTAATGAGAATCAGTCACGTTCGCATCAATGGATGCACCCGGTCAGCCCGTCATAGACGCTCTGCGAGGTCCCCGGCAGCGGGTCATGCAGTGGATTGCGCGCGGCGAGCGCGGCATGGAAGGCTTCCACCGGGGTTCCCGCCACCAGCGGCAGGCGGCACAACCAGGTCGGTTGCCGGGCCACGATCGCGCCATCGTTGCGGGACACCTCCAGATCGCTGGCGGCGAATGCCCACAGGCATTCATGCACGGTTCCCCGCACCGCATCCACCGAACAGCGCAGGCGCAGGGCGCGGATATCGCTGTATTCGCCCTCGCAGAAGGTGTCGCCACAGATGGCATCGAAGCCATGCTGCAAACGGCCTTCCAGGGCAAAGAAGCGGTCCCAGTTGGCCTCCTGATGCGGGTAGTCGATCAGGTCGACATAAGGGGACGCCTGGGCCAAAGGCGCAACCAGCAGCATGCAGGTCAGGCCAAACGGCAGGGCAGACACGTTCATGGGCAGACTCCTTGGGAAGGTTGGTCCAGCCTGCGCTCCCATGCCGGCCGCCCCCATCAGCCAATCCCGGCCTGCCGGGTAGGCCCCCGCCCCACAGCGCCGTCGGCCCCTCCCTCTGCACAGCGCCCGGCAAAGGCATAAAATGGGGGGCTATTCGTCTATATCCCCCACCTGGAGCACGACCATGGGTCTGGAACTCGTCTCGCCCGGCAAGAACCCGCCGGAAGAAATCAACGTCATCATCGAGATCCCGAAGGACTCGGAGCCGGTGAAGTACGAAGTGGACAAGGAAACCGGCGCGATCTTCGTCGACCGTATCCTGTCCACCCCGATGCGCTACCCCTGCAACTACGGCTACGTGCCGAGCACCCTGTGCGGCGACGGCGATCCGGCCGACGTGCTGGTGGTGCTGCCGCTGCCGCTGGTGCCGGGCTCGGTCGTGCGCTGCCGTCCGGTCGGCGTGCTGAAGATGAGCGATGAGGCGGGCAGCGACGAGAAGATCCTGGCCGTGCCGGTGTCGAAGATCTTCAGTGGCTATGCCCACGTCGAAGACATCGCCCAGGTGTCCAGCCACTGGCTGGAGCGCATCGGCCACTTCTTCGAGCACTACAAGGACCTGGAAAAGGGCAAGTGGGTCAAGCTCGACGGCTGGGGCGGCGCCGCTGAGGCCAAGCAGATCCTGATCGAGGCGCACCAGCGCCATCTCGACAGCAAGGCCTGAGCCTGAACCGGATCGCTCCGGCGGCACCCCGCCGGAGCGATGCGGGTCACGTTTCATGACGACGGCACATCACACGTGCCGCCGTATTAGGTAAATTGCGTCACTTCACACGTCATCGACATCCATCGTCGAGACAGCCAGGGGAATGTGTCGTGCGTATTCTGCTTGTTGGGGATGCAGCCAGCCTGCCGGCCGAGCTGACCGAATTCATTGCCGATCTTGGGGAAGACTGGCAGCCGCTGACCGCCACTGATGGCCAGACCGCGATGACCGCGGTGGCTACGCAGGGTGTGGATGCGGTGATCGTCTGCCCGCAGCTGCCGGACCTCAATGCCACCACGCTGCTGGGCCAGATCCGGACCTTGCGCCCGGAAACCATCCGCATTGCGCTGGTGGATGCCCAGCATGGCAACCGGCCGCCGCCGGCACGCCTGATCGGTGTCGCTCACCGTTTCCTGCCGTTGCCACTGGCACCGGAAGTGCTGCTGGAGGCACTGACCAGCCTGGAAGAGCTGCGCGAAGTACTGGACAGCCCACGCCTGCGCGATGCCATCGGCCGTATCGAGAAGCTGCCCTCGCCGCCGCACCTGTACCTGAGCCTGACCCAGGCGCTGGAGCATGACGACGACGCCGACAGCGCCGACGTCGCCAAGCTGGTGGCGGCCGACCCGGCCATTGCCGCGAAGGTGCTGCAGCTGTCGAACTCGGCGTTCTTCAGCCAGGGACGCACCATCGCTGACCTGCGCACGGCCGTGACCCGCCTGGGCCTGTCGACGCTGCGCGACCTCGTGCTGGCCAGCGAGGTGTTTTCCGCACCCACGTTGTCCACCGCCGAACGCAATTCGCTGCAGCAGCGCGCCCTGCTCGCCTCGCGCCTGGCCGCGCGCCTGCTGCCCGAATCCAGTGCCGAACTGGGCGCGACCGCCGCCCTGCTGGCCGACATCGGCCTGCTGCTGCCCGGCGTGCGCAACGAGCGCAGCGAACCGTCGCTGGCCGGTGACACCCGCCCCGGCCATGCCGAGGCCGGCGCCTACCTGCTGGGCCTGTGGGGCCTGCCGATGCCGATCATCGAAGCGGTTGCCTTCCACCTGCAGCCGCAGCGCGCCAATACGCGCAGCTTCTGGGTGACCGGTGCGGTGCATGTGGCGCTGGCGCTGGTCAACGGCGATCCGGTGGATGAGGACTACCTGCAGCGCGCAGGTGTACTCAACAGGCTGCCGCAGTGGCGCGAGCATGCCAATGCGTTGATGGGACTGGTGCCGAGCGAGGCCTGAGGCGCCGTCCCGGGCGAGTTCTCTGGGTATGAAAGGCAGGCCGGATGGCCTGCCTTTTTCCGTTGTGCCTGAAGACTCATCCACGCATGGCGTGGATCTCCTCAGTCGGTGCAGCGCGCAAACAAGAAGGGCGGACCTTGCGGCCCGCCCTCCTCTTTCTGCTGTCACGCTTTGATGGATCAGAAGCGCTGGGTGTACTTCATGTAGTAGAAGCGACCGATGTCGAAGCCACCGTAGTACGAGAAGCTCGAGTTCGGCTGGCTGTACATGACCGGGCCCTCGTGGTTGAACACGTTGTTGGCACCTGCCGAGATGGTGGCGTTCCAGGGAGTGTTGTAACGCACCTGCAGGTCGTGGAAGGTGTTCGAACCGGTGTTGCGAACCGGAATGGCCAGGGTGTAGGCCGAGGAGAAGTCCGGGTTGTTGCACTCGGCACCGCCGGTGCGGTCGTAGGAACACTCTTCCTTCAGGCCGGAGTAGTAGCGCATGCCCCAGTTGACACCGAAGTTGCCCAGGCTCCAATCGATGTTCAGGTTCGAACGCACGCGGAAGTTGCCACCCCAGTCGCCAGTGCCCCAGCCGGTGTGCTGCTCGACGGCAGTCTGCTCTTCGTTGTCCCGCTTGTACTCCAGGTAATCGACGTAGGTGGTCTTCCAGTCGATGACGATGTTGCCGAAGGAGAACTCCGGCAGGCGGTACTTGATGCCCAGATCGTAACCAGCGGTTTCCTGGTAACCACCGTTGATCAGCGTACGGGTGACGTCGGTCACCTGGGAGCCGTTCTCCGGATCTCGAGTGACACGATCACACGCGTTGGCGTTGCCCAGAATGTAGCACTGGTTGAGGATCGAGGTAACCGATTCGGCCGCGATCACGTTGTCGATGCGGATCTTCCACCAGTCCAGGCTGATGTCCAGGCCCTGTACGAAGTTCGGGCTGTACACCAGGCCGACGGTCCAGGTCTTGGAAGTTTCCGGCAGCAGTTCGGCATTGGAGCCGGACAGGTAGGCATAGTTGGACTGAGACCCCGGGCCAGTGGCATCGATACCGCCGGATGCTTCCTGGCGGAAGTTGGCCGGGACGGCACCGGCGCAGCGCGCGGCAACCTGCGGGTTACGTACTGCCGCACCGAACAGGGTGTCACACGGATCGGTGTACTTGTCGAAGGTCTGCGAGGTGCCGCCGTACAGGTCAGCCACCGTCGGCGCACGGAAGCCCGTGGCGTAGGTACCGCGCACCAGCAGATCATCGATCGGCTTCCACTTCAGGCCGAACTTGCTGTTGAAGGTGTTGCCGAAGGTGTTGTAATCCGAGTAGCGACCGGCCATGTCGACCGACAGTTCCTTGGCGAACGGCAGGTCGGCCAGAATCGGTACGTTCAGCTCGAGGAAGAACTCGTTGAGCTTGTAGCCACCGGCGGTGGACGCACCGGCCAGGTCGGTGCTCAGGCCCGACTGAAGCAGCGCATCCGGGTTGTATTCGGCCTGCTCTTCGCGGTGCTCGTAGCCTGCTGCAAACGACAGGTCACCGGCCGGCAGGGTGAACAGCGCGCCGGACAGGTTGGCGCTGTAGACCTTGGAGGTGGTCAGCGACGTGTCGTGGGTCGGCAGGAAGAGATACTTCTGCAGATCCGGGTTGGACAGCGAGCCAGCGCCGTCGATGCCATAACCAAGCAGCGGGTTCCACGGGGTGCAACCGGCGATGACCGCCCCCGGGGCACCACAGTACGCGACGCCGTTCTCGACGAACGACGGGCCGACGGCATTCTTCACGTTCGGGATGAACAGGTTGCCGGTGCCGGTCTTGGTGCCCTTGTTACGGTTGTAGACGTAACCGACATCCCAATCGAAGTACTTATCGCCGAACTCGAACGAGCCTTCCAGGCCGGCCGAGAAGCGGAAGGTATTCAGCTCGGACTTGGTCTGGCGCGGCATTTCCCAGGTGCGACGCATGAAGTCGACATCCTGGTCCAGAGGGTTGAACGCACTGTCCTTGGACAGCTTGGTGCCATACGCGCTGGAGCGGTACGGGTAACCGGCGATCTGCTGCAGCGCCTCGCGTTCGGTGTACAAAACGTTGGCGGTACCGCGGATGTTGTCGGTGAAATCGTACTGGCCGTTGGCGAACACAGAGCGACGCTTGATCCCGGTCGACAGATACATCTGCTGCGTCGGGTTGGACAGGTCGGCGTTGGTCAGCTCATGGTAGTTGGCAAAATCGGTCGGATCGGCGCCAGGGTTCACGACGTAGTTGTTGCCGCCGTTGACCAATACGCCCTTCTCGGTGATCGCCGACCAGCCGTTGGCGTCATCTTCGGTAGGGAACGGATGACGTGGGCCATTGGCATAGGCGCTGAAGCGGCGGTCTTTGGCCAGCACCGGCTTCTCGTCGCTGTACTCGGCACCCAAGGTCAACGAACCACGGTCGTTGGTCATGCCGTAGACGAAGTTGTAGGTTTCCTTGTCGCCGTCGCCCTGGCCGTACTGGCCGCGGTAGACGCTCGCTTCCAGGCCATCGAAGTTCTTGCGGGTGATGATGTTGACCACGCCGGCAATGGCATCGGAGCCGTAGATAGCCGATGCGCCGTCGGTCAGCACTTCCACGCGCTCGACGATCGAGGTCGGGATCGACGCCAGATCGGTGTAGCCGCCGGAGCTGACGCCCATGCGCTTGCCGTCCAGCAGTACCAGGGTGCGCTGCGGGCCGAGGTTGCGCAGGTCAACATACTGGCCGCCGACTTCTTCGCCCGAGCTCAGGGCATCGGCGCGGCTGATCGCCGGCGAACCGGTTGCCGACAGGTTCTGCACGATGTCGGCAACGCTGGTGAAGCCCTGCTTTTCAATGTCTGCGCGCTGCAGCGCGATCACCGGCTGCGCGGTTTCCATGCTCGCCTGGCGGATGCGCGAACCGGTAACCGAAATGCGGTCCAGGTCGGTCGTGCCGCCGGCAGCTGCGTCCTGCGCCGAAGCGAAGGACGGTGCCAAGGCAAGCGCAATGCCGGCCGGCAACAAGCCGAGCCGCACTGCAGGAATACGAACGTTCATCTATCTCTCCAAGGTACGTGTTAGTAGCGTGTTAAAACACCCCAGCACGTTACGATTGCGTTGCAGCGCTGTATTTGCGCGAACCAACCGGAGACTTTGCAGATTGTGGCGGCAGCAAGCCGCCGTTCTCCCTGAAGCGCGATGCGGACTGGCCGTAGCGGGCGCGGAACGCACGCGCGAAGCTGCAGCAGTTGTCGAAGCCACTGGCTGCAGCAACTTCGCCGACCATCATGTCGGTGTCACGCAGCAGGTCGGCAGCGCGCTCAAGGCGCAGCCGCGCCGAAAGCGACTGCGGGCTTTCCTCGTACAGGCTCTGGAAGGTCTTGGAGAGATACCAGCTGGAGAAGTTGGTCAGCTCGGCCAGTTCACCGATGCGCACCACGCGGTGGCTGTTGCCTTCCAGGTACAGGCGGGCGCGCTGCATGCGGCCGAACACCTGGCGCTTGCGGCTGCGCGAGCGCCCCGGGCAACGCTGCACGTTGTCGGCCAGCCCACGCTGCAGGCCCGCCAGGTGCAGCAGCAGCGGGCGCAGTGCCTGTGCCGGCTGGCCACTGGCAAGCGCATCGCGCCACAGGCGCAGCGCAACGCGGGCATCGCCACGGTTCATGCGGCCACGCCCGGCATACAGACCGCAATCGGCCATCTCGGCCAGCACGCGCAGCGCTTCGACCGTCAGGTTCAGGCCAACGCACAAGCCGTTGCGACCGGCCTGCACCAGCGGCCGCGACTCCTTCTCGAAGGCGATCCACTCGCCCTGGCGCAAGCGGAAGCGTCCTTCCTTGGCTTCCACCCAGGAGCTGCCGCGCACCTGCATCCACACAGTGAAGCTGCTGCCTGCGGTCTGCAGGCTGCCGAGCCGGGCCACGCCCAGGCAGGTCGGCGCAGCATCGTCGAGCGACCGGTCCAGAGAGACGGTTTGGCCGCGATCGGCCAGCGAGAGTTGACGCATGGGGGCACCACGGATTTGCCTAGTACAGGCCTCCGTTTTGCCAAATCAGGCGGCACCACGTCAGGAAAGTCAGACGAGATCGCCACGAATTCGCGGCGAGGTCGCCACGAAGAAATTACGAAGGCCCATTTCCGTTGAACAACAACAACTTGGAGAACGCCGGAAGCAGCGTCGGCGAGCGCTCGGGCAAACGCATCACACCGATGTCGGCACCGTCGCTGACCGCCATTGCCACGAACAGGGTGCGCCCATCGGCGCCGGCACTCAGCCCGTTGCCGGCACTGAGGCGTTCCGCATCCAGGCAGCGTTCCGGTTCCTCGCGCCCGGCCTGGATCAGCACCAGTGTCGTACCGCAGCGGGTGGACGTACCGAGATAGCCGATCGCACTGTTGCCGGCCACGGTCCAGGCCCGGTACCGCCACCGGCTGGGCTGGTCATCGCTGATCTGCTGCACGCTGCCTGGCGCCAGCGCCGCATCCACCGACCACAGGCCACCTGCCGCCAGGCGGGTGAACAGCACTCGCCCGCTGCTGCGATCGAACCGCGCCTGAGACACGCCCTCGATGCTGGCAAGGCGGCGCCAAGGCTGCACGCTTCGATCAAACAGGCTCAGCCGCGTCTGTTGCTGGTCATCGCGCTCGACTACCAGCAGCTGGTCCGGGTTTGCGCCGTACAGTGCCTGCAGCGGCTGCTCCGACGGTACCGGCAACGGCTGGACGCGTTCGTCACGCGGTGCGATCTCATAGACCACCGTGCGTCCGTGTTCGTCGCGCCCGACCACCAGCAACCGCCGGCTGTCGGCCGACCAGTCCGGTGCCTGACGTGCCTCAGGCCGCAATCCTTCGATAGGCCGCAGCGAATCGGGGCGCTCCATGTCCGCCCACCACAGCGCGAAGCTGCCTGAACGATCGGACGTGAACACCAGTTGGCGTCCATCCGGCGCCGCCATCGGCTGCCCATCCCGGCCGCTGGACGCAAACAGACGCTGCGGGGGTGAACCGCCCTCCATCGGCACCTTGAAGATGCCGAACTGCGCGCGGCGGTGAACGAAGGCCAGCATGCCCGCGCGGCGCGCCGTCGCCGGCCATTGTGCGTCGTCGAGCCCGGCGTCGCGCAGCGTGCGGCTCTCGACGTCCAGGTAGTACAGGCGCACCTCACTGTCGACACGGCGTCCAAACACGATCGTCCGGCCATCACGCAACCAGGCCCAGCCACGCAGTTCAGCGGCCTCGTTGGTCAGCTGCTCGGGCGTGCCACCCGCGGCCGGCATGCGCCACAGGTCGCCCAGCTGCGGATTGCGCACGAATACCAGCCACTTGCCATCAGGCGAGTAGCGCGGCGCATAGTCGAAGTCATCCTCGGCGACACCGTAGTCCAGCGCCTCCCATTGGCCACTGGCCAGATCAAGCTTGCGGATGCCGCGATGGGCATAGCGCCCCACCATGCTGCCGAACACCAGGCCACGGCCGTCCGGCGTCCAGTCGAAACTGAGCAGCTCGGTGCCATCGCACCGTGTGGCCTGGCGCAGGGCACCACCGGTCGCGCTGGCGATCAGCACCTGGCAACCGCCGTTGTTGCTGAACCGCGCGAAGGCGATCTCGCGTCCATCCGGCGACCAGCTCGGGAAGCGATCGACCGAGCCGGCCGGCGGAGCCAGCAGCTGCCGCGCAGGCGCGTTGCCGGAGGTCTGCACCTTGATCGCGCCACCGCCCTGCCCGTCTTCGTTGGCGCCCTCATAGGCCACCAATGAACCATCGGGTGAAAGCGTGGGATAGGTTTCAAAGCCGCTGGTCGCGGTGATCAACCGATAGGGACGCTGCGGGCTGCCGATCACGCGCGTGCCGTTCTCCACGGCCGCGTCCACAGCTGAACTGCTGGCCGGTGCCCGCCGCAGCAGCAGCGCGGTCAGCACCACCACCGTGGCCAGCATCAGCACGCCCAGCACCAGCAGTACGCGCCGGCGGACGTGGCGCCAGCGGCGGCGCGATGCCTGCACGTGTGGCGGCATCATCTCGGCGATGGCCATCGCCGGTTGCATGTCCACGATTTCGTCATCGGCTCCCGCGGGCGGCGCCGGCTCGACATCGTCCAGTACCTGCACCGGCACCAGCAGGCGATAGCCGGTCTTGGCGATGGTCTCGATATAGGCCTGGCCGTTGTCGTCGTCGTTGCTGAACGCCTTGCGCAGCTGGGTGACGGCCTGGGTAAGCACATCATTGGTCGGCAGCGTGTCCGGCCAGACTTCCGCGAACAGTTCATCGCGGGTGACAACACGCCCCGGCTGGCGCAGCAGCACACGCAGCACGCCCAGCGCCTTCGGCGTCAGCCGACGCGGGCGACGCGCACCCACGACCTCGACTTCGCGCGAGGACAGAGTGACAGTGCACTCTCCTATCCGGATCCGATCGAATCCGGGGGGCTGGTTTTCACTGCTGTTCATTTTCCGCTACACAGTAGAGACAGGTCCGGGGCAGCGTTTGCCTTCGATACCCTCCCGTCCTGGGAACAGCAAAAAGCCAGACTCCGCACAAAGCATCGGCGCATACCGCAAAAACAATGAAGCGGGCGAATACTAGCCTATGCGGGTTACCTCGCCTATCGCGTGGTCGACATCCAGGCTCTCTCTCGCCGACGCATTCACATAATTTGCTGCACCATTCGCGCCCTGCGGGGCGCGAAATTTTTATCTGGCGTTCATTTTCACATGCGCCGCAGCATGGTCAATCCAACCAGTCGCGAAACCACCAAAGCTACGTACATCACGCCTGAAAACTGCTCCAGCATGACCAAGGCGCGCGCCTGCGAATGCAGTGGCACAACGTCGCTCAAGCCAACACCCGAGAGCAAACTGAAGCTCAGATAAAGAAGCTCCATCCAGGTGCGCTGCGCGCCACCACCGGTGCCCTGGAAACTGCCCGGATACCATTGCTGGCACACGGCGAAAGCAAACGCGAAGGCCCACGCCAGCAACGTGAATGTCGCACCTGCTGCGAACAGTTCATCGCGGGTGACTTTATGGTCCTGGAGCATGTAGGCGATGAGCGCACCGGCCGTATAGAAGTACAGCAGGCTTTCCAGCAGCTGCGCGGTGGTCAGCAGCGCACTGCGATCCAGCAGTGCGCCGGCCAGCGAGAACACCACCGAAGGAATGGCCAGCAGCAGTGCCAGCCAGGTGCCCAGCGGACTGCGCTGGACCACCCACAGCGCCAGGCCGAGTACCGCCATGCCGAACATGCCCAGTGCCGCACGGCCGCCGGCGGTGTCATCAAGTGCGGGATACAGCAGCACCGCGATCAACTGGGCACCCAGCAGCCAGGCCGAAGGATGGCGGCGGGCAATGGCCAGCCAGCGGGTGGTGATGGCAACGGGCATGGCGTCCTTCCCCAGGGTGATGGGCGGAGGATAGCCGGGAGCGACGTGATGAGCGGTAGTGCCGGCCACTGGCCGGCACTCTCCCGGTCCCACGCACGACGGAATGCCGGCCAGCGGCCGGCACTACCCGTTACACGTCAGCCCTGGTGATAGACCTCGGCGCCGGCCGCGCGAAACTCTTCCGACTTCTCCTTCATGCCGGCCTCGGCGTAGTCGCGCACGTCCTGGGTGATCTTCATCGAGCAGAAGTGCGGGCCGCACATCGAGCAGAAGTGCGCCAGCTTGTGCGCATCCTTCGGCAGGGTCTCATCATGGAATTCCTTGGCCTTCTCCGGGTCCAGCCCGAGATGGAACTGGTCTTCCCAGCGGAACTCGAAGCGTGCCTTGCTCAGCGCGTTGTCGCGCACCTGTGCGCCGGGGTGTCCCTTGGCCAGGTCGGCCGCATGCGCGGCGATGCGGTAGGCCATGATGCCGTCGCGTACGTCCTGGCGGTTGGGCAGGCCGAGGTGTTCCTTCGGCGTCACGTAGCACAGCATCGCCGTACCGAACCAACCGATCATCGCCGCACCGATCGCGCTGGTGATGTGGTCGTAGCCCGGTGCGATGTCGGTGGTCAGCGGCCCCAGCGTATAGAACGGCGCTTCGCCGCATTCGCGCAGCTGCTTGTCCATGTTCTCCTTGATCAGCTGCATCGGCACGTGGCCGGGGCCTTCGATCATGGTCTGCACGTCGTGCTTCCAGGCGATCTTCGTCAGTTCGCCCAGCGTCTCCAGCTCACCGAACTGCGCAGCGTCGTTGGCATCGGCGATGCAGCCCGGGCGCAGGCCGTCACCCAGCGAGAAGGTCACGTCATAGGCCTTCATGATTTCGCAGATGTCTTCGAAATGCGTGTAGAGGAAGTTCTCCTTGTGGTGTGCCAGGCACCACTTGGCCATGATCGAGCCACCGCGGCTGACGATGCCGGTGACCCGCTTGGCGGTGAGCGGAACATAGCGCAGCAGCACGCCAGCGTGGATGGTGAAGTAATCCACGCCCTGCTCGGCCTGTTCGATCAGCGTGTCACGGAAAATTTCCCAGGTGAGCGCCTCGGCGCGGCCGTCGACCTTCTCCAGCGCCTGGTAGATCGGCACGGTACCGATCGCCACCGGCGAGTTGCGGATGATCCACTCGCGGGTCTCATGGATGTGCTTGCCAGTGGACAGGTCCATCACCGTGTCACCGCCCCAGCGGATCGCCCACACCAGCTTCTCCACCTCCTCGGCAATGCCCGAGGAAACAGCGCTGTTGCCGATGTTGGCGTTGATCTTGGTCAGGAAATTGCGGCCGATGATCATCGGCTCGCTTTCCGGATGGTTGATGTTGTTGGGCAGCACCGCACGGCCGCGGGCGATTTCGTCGCGCACGAACTCCGGGGTGATGATCTTCTGGATCGAAGCGCCGAACGCCTCGCCCGGGTGCTGCTGCAGCAGCCCGGCATCGCGGATCGCGTCCAGCCGCTGGTTCTCGCGGATGGCGACGAATTCCATTTCCGGCGTGATGATGCCGCGGCGCGCGTAGTGCATCTGGGTGACGTTGGCACCTGCACGCGCACGGCGAGGCAGGCTGCGCGCGGGGAAGCGCACCGCATCGAGCTTCGGGTCATGCTCGCGATCGCGACCGAACGAAGAGCTCAGTCCTTCCAGCCGCTCGGTATCACCGCGTTCTTCCACCCAGCCGCGACGCAGTGCCGGCAAACCAGCGGACAGATCGATGCGCACCTCCGGATCGGTGTACGGGCCCGACGTGTCGTAAACGGTCACCGGTGCATTCTCTTCGCCGCCGAACAAGGTCGGCGTGCGGGTCAGCGCGATCTCGCGCATCGGCACCTGCAGATCCGGGCGTGAACCGGGCACGTGGATCTTGCGCGAGCCGGGAATGGGCCGGGTCACGGATTCGGAGAGTTGCTGGGCCTGTTGCTGCAGGGCGGAGAGCTGTGCGTTCATCGGGCATCGTCCAGGAAGGTCAGGGACGAAGCGGCGGCGCACTGCTGCCGCGCCCGGACGGTCCTTGGGCGGAGTCCGGGCATGGCTGCACTGCAAAGCTTCCCTACGCCGGTATGAGCCGGATCAGGTTCCAAGGGACTGTCTCAACCGTGGCCACATGGCCGCGGTACCCCCGCTTCTTGGTGTGCATTAGAGCATAGAACGCACTGCAGCTCCTGGCTGTTCCATCCACGCACGGCGTGGATCCGCTGTTTCTGTATTAACAGAACCGTGACATCGCATTCAGTAACGTGCACACGCATCGTGCCGCTGCGGCCGGTGTTTCCCCGCCGCCTTCGCGGCCCCTGCCCGGTCTGTGCTGCATGTCGCCGGCCCCTCGCAGCAAGCTCTGCTCGCTCCCCTCAATCCCTTGATCGGAGAAGCTCCTTCATGGTGTTTCGCGTTTCCATCGCACTGGTTCTGCTTCTGGTGCTGCTTGCCGGTGTTGCACCCGGCCCCTTCAATACCGTGGTGCAGTCGGTACTGGCCGATGTCATCCGCAGTGTCGGCTGGCTCTATCTTCTGGTCGTGTTCCTGGCACTGACGTTCCTGATGTATCTGGCATTCGGTCGCTTCGGCAACCTGCGCATCGGCGGTGAAGATGCCGAGCCGGAGTTCTCGCGCGCCAGCTGGATGTCGATGCTGTTCGCCGCCGGCATGGGCATCGGCCTTGTGTTCTGGGGCGCCGCCGAGCCGATTTCCCACTTCACCAAGCCTCCGGAAGGCCTCGCACCGCAGAGCATGGACGCGGCGCGGGCTTCGATGCGCTATGCATTCTTCCATTGGGGTCTGCATCCATGGGCGATCTACGCGCTGATCGGCCTGGCCATGGCCTGGTTCCAGTTCAACCGCAATGGCCGTGGACTGGTCAGTGACATGCTGCAACCGATCATCGGCCGGCACCATCGCGGCTGGATCGGACGCGTGGTCAACATCGCCGCGGTTGTTGCCACTGCCATTGGCGTGGCCACCACGCTGGGGTTCGGTACCATCCAGATCGCTGCCGGCATGGAACGCGTGTTCGGCCTGCACGCGGGTGTGCCACTGCAGCTGACCATCATCGCCATCGCGTTCGTGCTGTACATGGCCTCCACCGCCAGCGGTGTCGAGCGCGGGGTGAAGTGGCTGTCCAACTTCAATCTTGCACTGGCCGCGCTTCTTGCGGCCACCGTACTGGTGCTGGGCCCGACCGGATTCATCTTCGATACGTTCACCACCACACTGGGGTCGTACCTCAACCAGTTGGTGACGATGAGCCTGCGCATGTCGCCGTTCTCGGGAAGCACATGGGTAGCGGACTGGACCATCTTCTACTGGGCGTGGTGGATTTCCTGGGCCCCGTTCGTCGGCTCGTTCATCGCGCGCATCTCGCGTGGGCGCAGCGTCCGCGAGTTCGTCATCGGCGTCGTGCTGGCACCCACGGTGCTGGGCTTCTTCTGGTTCGCGGTGTTTGGTGGTACTGCGCTGTGGGCGCAGATCTTCGGCCACGCCGACCTGGTGCAGGCGCTGGGCAATGGCTATGAAACGGTGCTGTTCACCCTGTTTGACAGCATGCCGCTGCCCTTGCTGCTTTCCTGCATCGCACTGGTGCTGCTGATGATCTTCTTCGTGACATCAGCCGATTCGGCGGTGCTGGTACTGGCCAGCATGTCCACTGACGAGGCAGGCGATCCGCCGTTGAAGCGCAAGCTGGCCTGGGGCATCGCGGTGGCGCTGATTGCAGCGGCGTTGCTGCTGGCCGGTGGCCTGGATGCACTGCAGGGCATGATCACGATTGCGGCGTTGCCATTCGCGCTGCTGATGGTGCTGGTGATGGTGTCGCTGTACCGGGTGCTGGACCAGGAGTACACGCGCGAGCGGCGGCAGGCGCAGCGCCAGCGGCACATGATCGATGCGTGGATCGCGCGCGAGATGGCGGCGCAGGAGGAGACCCAGGCGGAGGCGGCGCGCGCGCACGATCAGGATTGAGGGTGTTTTGCAGCCTGCGGCTGCACCGCTCTTTCAAGCAAGTGCAGATTCAAAAGCCAGAGCGGCTCTGGGTTGCTGCTTGCTTGGCGGGGAGGGGGCAGATGGCGGGACACGCCGCAAGTACGTCCCTGTAGGCTCGTCCACGGCATCCATGCCGTGGAC